>NZ_CP091852.1:300000-435044 GCF_022059845.1 Terrirubrum flagellatum
CCGCGAAAGGCAGCGTCTTCGTCGCGGTCGCCAGAATAACCGCGATCTGGGTGTTCACGAGGCTGAGCTGCTTGAAGATCACGAACATCGGCGTGGCGAGAAGCGCAGGCGGCAGCACCTGCGACACCATGATGCCGACGAGCACGGCGTCCATCCACAGCGTGCGGAAGCGGCTCAGCGAATAGGCCGCGCCAGTCGCAAGGAGCAGCGTCAGCGCCGTGACGGCCGACGCGATAATGACGCTGTTCGTCATGTAGCGGCCGACATTCTCGCGCACGAAGATCCAGGCGTAGGCCGCGAAGGTCGGCGCTTGCGGCAGCAGCGTCGGCTTCGTGGCGTTCAATTCGAACGAGGCTTTCAGGCTCGACGCATACATCCAGTAGACCGGAAAGAGATAGAGGCCGGCGATCAAAAGCCCCGCTGCGGCGAGCGCGTAGTGACGTGGTCCATAGGGTTCGGCGTCCATGGTCGACATCAGGCCCGCGCCTCCGCGCGCACGCTGCGGACATAGATGAGCGCGACGAAGAACACGACGATGAGCATCATCGTCGAGGCGGCCGCGCCGCCGGCGAAGTCGAAGATGTCGAAGGACAGCTTGTACGACCAGATCGGGAACACATTGCTCGAATCGATCGGGCCGCCATGGGTCATGGTCCAGATCACGTCGAAAGAGCGCATGGTGTAGATCGTCGAGAGCGCCACAAGCGCATAGAGCGTCGGACGAAGCATCGGCAGCGTCATCGCGGTGAAGCGGCGGAACGGACCCGCCCCGTCGATCATCGCGGCTTCATAGATTTCGCGCGGAATGCCGCTCAGGCCCGCTGCGAGAAGGATCATGTTGAAGGGCACGCCGAACCAGACATTCGCCAGCGTGACGGCAAGCAATGACGATGAAGGGTCGGACAGCCAGTAGACCGGGCCGCTGATGAGGCCGATCGATTGCAGCGCATAGTTGAAGACGCCATTGTCGGAGGCGAGCAGCCATTTCCAGATGGCGCCGACGACGAGCGGCGGCAGAATCCAGCCGGCGAGGATGACGCCGCGCAGCGCGCCCGAGCCGGGGAAACGCTGCTGAAAGAAGAGCGCCAGCGCCAGCCCGCAGGCGCATTGCAGGATGACGCTCAGGCTAACAAAGACAATGGTGTTCTTGACGACGAGCGGAAACAGCGGATCGCCGATGAGCCGTTGATAATTCGCGAAACCGACCCAGGGGCGATCCAGCCGTCCGACATTGCTGACGGACACTTCCTGGAAGCTCATGATGACGTTGTAGAGGATGGGGTAGCCGACGAAAAACAGGAGATAGAGCGCGGTCGCCGCCACCGTCACGGACCAGACATTGCGCGAATCGAACAGACGATCGAGCGCGCCTTCGAGCGGCCGGCTTACTGGCCGGCTGCTCCCGTAATTCGGCAAGGCTTTGCTCATGATCGCGACGTTCCTTGCGAAGCGGCGTTGGGAATGTGCTTCAGAGTCCTTCGATCGGATTCTTGTCGAGCAACGGCTTGATGACGGCCTGAGCGCGTTCGAGAGCTGCGGCGGGAGTCGACTGCCCCGTGAGCGAGCTCTGGATTGCAGTCTGAATGGCGCTTGAAATCAGCGGCCATGCGGGGTGAGGCCCGCGCGCCTTCGCGACGATCATCTGAGTCTTGAACACCTCATAGGCTTTCGGATTGGCGGGATTCTCAACCGAGATCGAAGGCACCGGCGGCAGCCGGCCGCCGCTCCAGGCGCGCTTCATCTGCTCCGGCTCGGACATGAATTCGACCAGCTTGAACGCGAGCGCCCGCTGCTTCGCGCCCTTTGGAATGCCCCAGACATAGCCGCCGAGCGCGGACGCTTCGATGTTCTTGCCCTCGCGAACCGGCAGCGTGGCGACGCGCCACTCGAATTTCGCGTCCTTGTCCATGCGCTGCAACTCCCAGGGGCCGCCGACGACCATCGCGGAAGAGCCGCCAAGGAACGCGCTCATCATCTCGAACTGGCGCTTCACCAGCACGTCCTTCGAGGCTTGGCCGCTTTTGACGAAATCCGCCCACAGCGTCATCGCGGCGACGGAGTCAGGCGATGTCAGAGAGGCGAGATTGCCGCCGGACTGTTGCAGGAATGGAAGCCACTGGAACGTTCCCTCCTCGCTCTGGATCGCAGAGAAACCGACGCCATAGACGCCTTTCGCGGGATCGGTGAGCTTCGCGGACAATTCCTTCAGCTCCGCCCAGGTGCGCGGCGGCTTGTCGGGATCAAGCCCCTTCGCGCGGAACATGTCGGCGTTGTAGTAGAGCGCCAGCGTATTGGCTTCGCCAGGGACCGCATATTGACGCTCGCTCCAGATCGTCGTGTTCCAGCTCCCCGTATAATATTTGCTTTTCTCGATGATCTTCGAGCCTTTGACGAGATCGGTCAGCTCTTCGAGGGCGCCCTGGCTGGCGAAGCTCGCAACGACGGGATTATCGATGGTGACGAGATCGGGCACGTCGCCGGTCGCGATGCCCTTGATCAACTGCTGCGACAACTGCGCGAAGGGGATGAATTTCTGGTCGATCTGGTTGTCGGGATGCGTTTCGTTCCAACGCGTGAAATTGACCAGCGTCGGCTCGGTCGCGTTGCCGAAAATGTGCCAGATCTGAATCTTCTCGCCGGCCGAGGCGGCGGTGCTGGCGAAAACTGAAGCCGCAGCCCAAACGGCTGTCTTCAACAGACTTTTCATTGGCGTCTCCCTTCCGCTTGTTGTTGTGATGTGAAATCTTTTTTGGCGTTTGGCGCTACATCTCCGCTGTCGCGAGCGCGTTGCTGTTTGGCGCGTTCTCGCTTGCGAGGGTTGGCACGGGCACACGTCGCTTGAGACGCGCGCTTTCGATCGCTGCGAACGTCATCGCGAGGCTCTTGAAGTTTTCGGAGCTGACGGTTTCGGGCGCGACGCCCGTCTCCAGCGCCTCTACGAAATCGCGCAGAACCCCTTCATGACCGCCGATGCGCATCGTCTCGGGCGCGGAAGGAATGGGCAGCGGCGCGCCATCGCGCAATACGCCAACGCCGGTCGCCCCCTCGCGTTCGGCGTGGAAGGCGTCGTGGCCGTCCCAGGTCAGGGTCCCTTTCTCGCCGGTGATCCGCCAACTGCTTTCCCAACTCGTGCGCAGGCCCTGCGCACACCAGCTTCCGCGATAGGTGTAGGTGACGCCGCGCTCGAATTCGAAAATCGCGAAAGCGCTGGCGCCATGGGCGTACCAGGAGCCAGCGGGATTGGCCTCGTGGCAATAGACCGCAAGCGGCGCACCATTGATGACATAGCGCACGGCGTCGAAGGTGTGGATCGCCATGTCGATGAGGAGGACGTTGCGCATCTCTTCGCGGAAGCCGCCGAAATGCGGGGCGAGGAAGAAATCGGTATGCACGCCCGTCACCGCGCCGATGGCGCCGGACTCGACGAAGGACCTCAGTCGCCGCACGCCTTCGATGTAACGCCGGTTCTGCACGATGACGTGCAGGCGCTTCGCTTCGCGCGCTGCGCGCACGAGGTCGCGCGCATGGTCGATCGTGTCGGCCATCGGCTTTTCACTGAGCACATGGCAGCCGTGGCGAAGCGCGGTCAGAGTCACGTTGAAACGCGCTTCGGGAACGACGGTGTCGAAGACCACGTCGGGCTTCGCCATGGCGAGCATCGCGTCGAGATCGTCGCCGGTCGCGGCGTCGCTCAGGCGCCGCTCCTCAGCGAGAGCCCGGGCGCGCGCGAGGTCGACGTCGACCAGGCCGACAACCTCGATCCCGCCGACCTTCAGGGCCGCGTCCAGCCAGCGACGGCTCATGTTCCCGCAGCCGACGAGAACGGCGCGCAGTCTCATGCATCCTCCCGCGGGCGCTCTTGATGGCGCTCCGTAAACGTTTACGACGTTGCGCCTGGCCGTTATCTTTGTCAATGGCCGCCATTCGAGGCGGGAACGAGGGGTAATGGAGCAGAAGGGCATCGGCATCCGCGAACTCGCGCGGCGGCTCAACATCTCCATCGGCACCGTCTCGCGGGCGCTGAACGGGCGCGAGGATGTGAGTCCGGTGACACGGTCGCGCGTGCTCGAGGCTGCGAGCCGTTTCGGCTATGCGCCGAACCAGTCGGGCCGCGCGCTTCGCCAGGGCGTGACGCGCGCCGTCGCGCTGATGATGCGCACCAATGTCGACATCGCGACCTTCGGCGAGACCTTCTTTCTGAATTTGAGCGAGGGCCTGCAGGGCGTGCTGGCGCAGGCGGGGCTTGATCTTATCGTCCTGCCTTGCGGGTCCGGCTTCGATCAGGATCAGTATCTCCGGCGCGCCGTCGAGCGCGGCCTCGCGGACGGCTTCATCGTTTCTGATACGCAGCGCATTGATGCGCGCATCGATTATCTGCTTGCACGCGGGATTCCGTTCGTGGCGCTTGGGCGAAGCCTGTCCGGCGGGGACCATCCGTGGATCGATCTCGACTTTGAAGGCGTCGCCGAACAGGCTGTCGATCGGCTGGCGCGATCGGGGCATCGGCGCATTGCGCTTGGCCTGACGACGCGCGAAGCGAACAGTCGCGTCGTGTTTGCCGACGCGTTCGAGGCGGCGTTGCGTCGCCGCGGCATCGAGCCTGATCCGGCGCTGGTCGTGCGCGCGCCGGAGACGGTCGATGGCGGCTATGAGCTTGGGCAAGCGCTGCTATCGATCGAGACGCCGCCGACGGCGATCGTTCTTGGCCAGTCGACTCATGCGATTGGCCTCTATCGCTATCTCCGGGATCGGAATCTCGAACCGGGTCGCGATATCGCGATCATCGGCTTTCGCGACAATCCCGCCTGCCAGTTTCTCACTCCCGCGCTGACCTGCTTCAGGGTGTCGTTGCGCGAACTCGGCGCCTGTCTCGGCGAGACGCTTCTGTCGGCGATGCAGCCGAGCGATGGAGAGGTTGAGTCCGGGGAACGGTTGCGGCTCTGGCCGCTCTCTTTGGTCCAAGGCGAGAGCGACGCGCGATTCCATCGCGACGCCAAAGGGTGAATTTCAGCCCAGTTCCAGCGTCGTGACAGCGAAGAGTTCGGGCGCGAACGGAATCTGTTCGCCGAGATACATCCGCGTCGTCTCAAATCCCGGCTGCAAGCCCGACGCCTTGAGGAAAGCGATGAATGATCGCCGCGCCTCGGGGACATCGATATAGATATTGTCTCCGCTTGCGGCGCCAGCCAGCGAATGAAAAAGCGCAGCGGCCTTGTCGTCATCGACTGCGGATAATCCGCCGATCTTCCAGCCTTCGCGGCATTTGCGCACGACGCCATATCCCGTGATCGCGCCATTCGACATCGCGACGCGCACGACATGCGGAGGCTTGAGCCATCGCGTCAGAAACGCGTCGCGCGCCTCGGGGAAGCTCCGGCGATCGAAAGCCGGGATTGCGGACAGGAGATCATCGCTGGCCGCGGCGATGCTGCTATTGTCCTCCCGCCGGCCAGCATACGCGCCGCCAAAACGGATCGTGCGATAGGCCGGCGCAAAACCCTTGCTGCGATAATTCTCGAACTGCTCATCGACTCCGTCGAGACCAATCGTGCGACCCGTGAGCCGCGCCATGCCGGCTTGCCACACCGCCTTGCCATGGCCTTCGCCGCGCCTGCCGGGGCGGCTGATATAGAGGCCGATGAAGCCATAGCTCGCGCCATAGGCGACCGCGGAAATTCCCGCGACCATTTCGCTATCAATGAAGGCGCCGATGAAGCCATCAGGGTCGGTGGCGTGGAACGCGGCGGCGTCGTTCAGCCCGGGATTCCAGCCGACATCAGCCGCCCAGTCGACGAGTCGCTCGACTTCGGTGAAATCAAGCTTGCGAATAATGCGCGCGGTCATGCAGCGCCTCTCACGGAGCGACCGAGCAGGTAAGCGGCCGCTTCCATCGCGAGGAGGTATCCGCGAGGCCCGACGCCGCAGATTACGGCCGTCGCCGCCACCGACAGTTTCGAATGGCGGTGCTGCTCGTCTCTCGCGTGAATGTTGGAGATATGAAGCTCGATGATCGGGCCTTTGAAGATTTTCATCGCATCCAGCATCGCGATCGAACTGAATGAGTAACCTGCAGGATTGATGATGAGTGCGTCGGAGTTCAACCGCGCGGCCTGTATCCAGTCGACCAGCACGCCTTCATGGTTGGACTGATGGAAAGAGAGCGACGCGCCGATGCGCTCCGCGCAGGCGCGGCAATCCGTTTCGATCTCGGCGAGGGTGGTGGAGCCATAGATCTCAGGCTCGCGCTCGCCGAGCAGGTTGAGATTGGGACCATTCAGGATCGTCAGTCTCATGCGCTGTCCCCTCACTCCTGTTCGCGATCACCGCGCTTGGCGACGCCAGTTCGAGCAATCCATTTGCGCCGCGGCCCCGGACGTCGATCATACGGCGCGCGCGCGCGAAGCCGCTGGGCTCGCACAGCGAGCACGCGCGGCTATAATGAACCATCCAGTGTGTTTGTCATGTCGGGAAGATCAGAATGACATTTCGTGCGAAGCCGGTCGTTCATGAGTGGGACCTGCCTCGCATCGGCTTGCGCGGTCTCTCCGCGCGCGACCGCCAGCTTTTCTGGCAAGGTTTCGAAAAGGGTCGCCGCGGCGCGCCCTATGTCAAGGGCAACGGCTTCTCGCGCTGGCGTCCTGTCGCGGGAACGGAGCTGAACATCGCGCTCTACATCACCAATCGTAGCGTCGGGCTGTTCGTGCGCGGCCTGCGCGGCGTTCCCCTCTCAGCGACGCGCGTTCTGCTGGGCCCGCGCAAGGCTGAACTCGAGACGCGGCTCGCCGCCCGTCTCGATGATGAAGTTCCGCTGCTGCGCCGGCTGCCGCTTGCGTCGACGGACACGTCGACCTGGGCGCGCGCCTATGAATGGCTGCGCGACGCCGAAGAGGATTTTCTCGCGGCGCTGATCGCGGAAGATTGAGGCGACAGGACAGCCAATTCCATACCCGATTATACCCGATAAGGCGCGACCTCTCTTTCAGGATCGCTTCTGGTTGTAGACGTCGAGACAGACGGCGCCGAGCAGCACGACGCCCTTGATGACCTGCTGATAGTCGATGCCGATGCCGAGGATCGACATGCCATTGTTCATCACGCCCATGATCAGCGCGCCGATGACAGCGCCGGAGACGCGCCCGACGCCGCCATAGGCCGACGCGCCGCCGATGAAGCAGGCGGCGATCACGTCGAGCTCGAATCCGAGGCCCGCTTTCGGCGTCGCCGTGTTGAGGCGCGCGGCGAAGACGAGACCGGCGAGCGCCGCCAGCACGCCCATATTCACGAAGGCGAGGAAGGTGAGCCGCTCCGTTCTCACGCCGGACAGTTTCGCCGCGCGCGCATTGCCGCCGACAGCATAGATCTGTCGCCCCATGGTCGTCCGCGTGGTGACGAAGCCATAGAGCGCGATCAGCGCGGCCATGATGATCAGCACATTGGGCAGGCCGCGATAGGAGGCGATGAGATAGGTCGCGTAGAGGATCACCGCCGCGAACCCGATATTCTTGCCGATGAAGAACGCCTGCGGCTCGACCGGCACGTCATGGCTCTGCTGGCGGGCGCGGCTCTTGAAATTGAGAATGACGAGCGCAAGCACCAGCGCAGCGCCGATCGCGAGCGAGGTCGGGTAAAGCCCGGTCGCCTCGGGAAACAGCTCGGGAATGAAGCCCGAGGAGAGCTTCTGGAAGGTCGGCGGAAACGGCCCGACCGACTGGCCCTGCAGGATCGCGAGCGCGAATCCCTTGAACACCAGCATGCCCGCGAGCGTGACGATGAAAGACGGAATCTTGAAATAGGCGACCCAATAGCCTTGCGCCGCGCCGATGAGCGCGCCGAAGGCGAGGCAGATCAGGACCGCGGGAATGTAATGCACCTGGTAGCGCACCATCAGCACCGCCGCGACGGCGCCGACAGCGCCCGCGACCGAGCCGACCGAAAGGTCGATATGCCCGGTGACGATGACCAGCAGCATGCCCAGCGCCATGATGACGATGAAGCTGTTCTGCAGCACGAGATTGGTGAGATTGAGGGGGCGCAGCAGCGTCCCGTTGGTCGCGAACTGGAAGAAGATCATGATCGCGACCAGCGAGAGCAGCATGCCATATTCGCGCAGGCTGGACTTGATCAGGCCGCCGATGCGCCGCTCGTCGGTCCGCGCAGGCGCTCCTTGCAGGATCTCGCCGCTCATGGCCTTTCCCCCTTCTGCACGATCGCCCGCATGATCTTCTCCTGGCTCGCTTCCGCGGCCGGAAATTCTCCGACGAACGCGCCCTCATTCATGACGCAGATCCGGTCGCACACGCCGAGCAGCTCCGGCATTTCCGACGAGATCATGATGACGCCGCGCCCGGCGTCCGCAAGCTCGTTGATGATGCAGTAGATTTCATACTTTGCGCCGACATCGATGCCCCGCGTCGGTTCATCGAGGATGAGCACCTGCGGGTCGGTGAACAGCCACTTCGACAGCACCACCTTCTGCTGGTTGCCGCCGGAGAGCTGGCCGGACTCCTGATAGACGCTGGAGCAGCGGATGCGCATGCGATTGCGATAGTCGCTGGCGACCTTCAATTCGCGCATGTCGTCGATGACGCGGCCCGGCGCCACAGCGTCGAGATTGGCCAGCGTGACATTCTTGCGGATGTCCTCGGCGAGGATCAGGCCGAGCTCCTTGCGATCCTCGGTGACGTAGGCGAGCCCGGCGTCGATCGCGCGCCGCACTGTGGAGAGATCGACTTCGCGCCCGTCCATCTTCGCGCGGCCGCTGATCTTCTGACCATAGGAGCGGCCGAACAGACTCATGGCGAATTCGGTGCGGCCCGCGCCCATGAGGCCGGCGACGCCGACGATCTCGCCGCGCCGGACATGAAAATTCACGTTCTTGACGATCTGCCGTTCGGCGTCGAGCGGATGATAGGCCGACCAGTTCTCGACCGAGAACACGATTTCGCCGATCTTCGGCTCGCGTTTGGGATAGCGATGTTCGAGATCGCGATCGACCATGCGCCGGATGATGCGATCTTCCTCGACCGGTCCCGCGCGGCAGTCGAGCGTGTCGACGGCGCGGCCGTCGCGCAGCACCGTGATGCGGTCGGCGACGCGGGAGACCTCGTTCAGCTTGTGGGAAATCAGGATCGACGAGATGCCGTGCGCGCGGAACTCGGTCAGCAGCTCGAGCAGCGCCTCGCTGTCCTGCTCGTTGAGGCTCGCCGTCGGCTCGTCGAGAATGAGCAGCCGCACATCCTTGGAGAGCGCCTTGGCGATCTCGACGAGCTGCTGCTTGCCGACGCCGAGATCGGTGATCAGCGTATCCGGCGCCTCGCGCAACCCGACCTTGGCGAGCAGCGCCTGCGTGCTGCGATAGGCGGCCTCGCGGTCGATCACGCCGAAACGCCCTGGCGGCTTTGCGAGATAGATATTCTCCGCGATCGACATCAGCGGAATCAGCGCCAGCTCCTGATGGATGATGATGATGCCGAGCGCTTCGGAATCCGTGATGCCGCGGAAGCGGCGCTCCTCGCCATTGAAGACAATGGCGCCTTCATAGGAGCCGTGGGGATAGACGCCGCTCAGCACCTTCATCAGCGTTGATTTGCCGGCGCCGTTCTCGCCAACCAGCGCGTGGATTTCTCCGGGTTCGACGGTGAAGGACACGTCGCTCAGGGCCTTCACGCCGGTGAAGGACTTGCTGATGCCGCGCATTTCGAGGATGGCGCTCATCGCGTCTCCCAACTTCCGGAGCGGCCGCGCTCACGCGCGGCCGCTTGATCAATCACTGACGTTAGCGAATCTGGTTCGCCTTGTAATAGCCGCTGGCGATCAGCGCCTGCTCCCAGTTGCTCTTGTCGACCGCGACCGGCTTCAGGAGAAAGGACGGCACGACCTTGACGCCATTGTTGTAGGTCTTGGTGTCGTTGACTTGCACCTGCTTGCCGCTGAGCATGGCGTCGACCATGTCGGCTGTCACTTTCGCGAGATCGCGGGTGTCCTTGAAGATGGTCGAATATTGCTCGCCGGCGAGGATCGACTTGACCGACGGCACCTCCGCATCCTGGCCGCTCACAAAGGGCATCTTCATCGAGCCCGAGCCGTAGCCCACGCCTTTCAGCGAGGAGAGGATGCCGATCGACAGGCCGTCATAGGGCGACAGCACCGCGTCGACCCGCTTGTCGGTATAGTAAGCGCTGAGCAGATTATCCATGCGCGCCTGGGCGGTCGCGCCGTCCCAGCGCAGCGTTGACACCTTGTCCATGCCCATCTGGCCGCTGCGCACGACAAGCTGCTTGTTGTCGATGTAGGGCTTCAGCACCGACATTGCGCCGTCATAGAAGAAGTAGGCGTTGTTGTCGTCGGGCGAGCCGCCGAACAGTTCGATGTTGAACGGCCCCTTGGCGTCGGGAAGGCCAAGGCCCTTCACGAGCGACTGCGCCTGCAGCACGCCGACCTGGAAATTGTCGAATGTCGCGTAATAGTCGACATTCGGCGTGTCGCGGATCAGACGATCATAGGCGATGACCTTCACCCCGGCCGCGGCGGCCTGCTTCAGGATGTCGGAGAGCGTGGTGCCGTCGATCGCCGCGATCACAAGCACTTTCGCGCCCTTCGTCACCATGTTCTCGATCTGCGAGAGCTGGTTCGGAATGTCGTCTTCGGCATATTGCAGATCGGTGTTGTAGCCGCGCTCCTTCAACACCTTGACCATGTTGTCGCCGTCCGAGATCCAGCGCGCCGACGATTTCGTTGGCATCGCGATGCCGATGGTCGGCTTGGATTGCGCGAACGCCGGACCCGCGAGCGCAAGCGCTCCCAGCATCAGGCTCGAAACAATCATTTTGCGTCGGGTCATTGTCTACTCCCTGGGTTAACCGGTCTTGCTCACATTGTTGGTCGTTCTGGAGCGGCGGACAGAGTCCGCCGTCAGGCGCTGCATTGAATCGATCTCATCGCCCCCAGCGCAGGACGAGTGGATCGAGGCTGCGCGCAATTTCTATCAATCCGGCCTGCGTCGCGGGATGCGGCAATTCGAGTGGGTGACGAACCGCCGCCGATGTGATCACGCCGCCTTCCTTCATCAGGATTTTCGCTGCGGACAGTCCTGTCTGCCGGTTCTCGTAATTGATCAGCGGCAGCCATTTCGCATAGGCGGCCATCGCTTCGGCGCGACGCCCGGCGAGATAGGGATCGATGATTTGCCGGATGCCGTCGGGATAGCCGCCGCCGGTCATCGAACCGGTCGCGCCGGCGTCGAGATCGGCCATCAGAGTGATCGCTTCTTCGCCGTCCCATGGGCCTTCGATCGTTTCACCGCCGAGCGCAAGCAGCGTGCGCAGCTTCGCGGCGGCCTGCGCGACCTCGATCTTGAAATAGCGGATCTGCTCGATCTCTTTCGCGAGCTTTGCGAGAAACGGCGGCGACAGCGGCGTTCCCGCGACCGGCGCGTCCTGGATCATGATCGGGATCGAGATCGCGCTGGCGACCCGGCGGAAGAACGCTTCGATCGCGCCCTCGCCCACCCTGAAGGTCGCGCCGTGATAGGGCGGCATGATCATCACCATGGCCGCGCCCATCTCCTGCGCTTTCCTTGAACGCGCGGCGCAGACGTCGCTGGAGAAATGGCTCGTCGTGACGATCACGGGAACGCGGCCTGCGACATGGGCGAGCGCCGTCTCCATCACCGTGTCGCGCTCGGCGTCGGTCAGCACGAACTGCTCGGAGAAATTGGCGAGGATGCAGAGCCCGTTCGAGCCCGCATCGATCATGAAATCGAGACAGCGGCGCTGGCCGGCGAGATCGAGCGCGCCATTGTCGTTAAAGATCGTGGGGACGACGGGGAAGACGCCGCGATAGGGCCGCGAATGACTTGTCATGACAACCTCGGTGAAATTCCGCTCATGGCTTGTCGAAGTTTGTTTGCTTGCCTGCGGCGCCGTGCCGACGCAAGCCGTTATGGATGCAGGCGGTCATGGCGGCGGCCGCCTCTTCCGCGTTGCGCCCGGCGATCGCGTCGATGATCTCTCCGTGCATTTTCAGCACCTGCTCGCGATCGCCTGGCTCGATCGGCGCGCTGAGCAGAAAGGATGCGCGCAGCGCCGCGTCGATCACGCTGCCGACGGAGCGCATGAAGGCGTTGCCCGACGCGCTCGCCACGGCGAGATGAAGCGCAAGATCGCCGTCGGCGAAACCGGTGGAGTTGGAGGATTCGCGCTCCATCTGCGCGAGCCCGGCGCGCATCGCGTCAATATGAGCGTCGTTTCGCCTGAAGGCGGCGAGCGCGGCCGCGTGGGGCTCCACCGCCAGCCTGATTTCGGCGAGATCGCGCAGGAACCGTCCGTCGATGCCGGCCTGAAGATGCCAGGACAGCACGTCCGTATCGAACATGTTCCAGGCGGAGCGTTGGCGCACCACAGTGCCGACGCGCGCTTTCGTCGTCAGCAATCCTTTCGCCACCAGCGTCTTCACGCTTTCGCGCAGCACCGGCCGCGACACGCCGAAGCGCAGCATGAGTTCGGCGTCGCCCGGCAGCTTCTGCATATGCGCGAGGCGGCCCGAGATGATGTCGATCGCGAGCGTCCGCGCCACCTCGGCGTAGTTCGAATGGGCGCGGCGGGCGGGAAGAACGACGAGGTCTGCGCTCATGACGCTGTCCTCATGACGCCGTCCTCGCGACGCCTGCGATCGGCGAACCGGCGGGACGCGCCGTCGATGTGCGACGTGTCGCGCGCGCGGAAATCGTCAGTGTCGCCTGTTGGAGCGCGATGAAAAGGAACAGCAGGATTCCTGTCGCGATCTTCGTCCACCAGCTCGACAGCGAGCCGTCGAAATTGATGTAGGTCTGGATGAGCCCCTGCATCATCACGCCAAGGAAGGCGCCGGCGATGAAACCGTAGCCGCCGGTCAGCAACGTGCCGCCGATCACGACGGCGGCGATGGCGTCGAGTTCGATCCCGACCGCCGACAGCGAATAGCCCGACGAGGTGTAAAGCGAAAACACGATGCCCGCGAGGCCGGCGAGCGCGCCCGAGCAGGCGTAGATCGCGACTGTGTTGCGCCCCACCCTGATTCCCATGAGACCGGTCGAGACCCGGCTGCCGCCAAGCGCATAGATGTTCGCGCCGAAGCGCGTGAAATGCAGCAGCACGCCGCCGATGATGAAGACGATCAGCATGATGATCGCGACGATTGTCAGGCGCCCTCCCCCCGGCAGGCGAAAGCTCGTCTCCGTGATCCAGTCATATGCCGGCGACCGGATCGGGATGGATTCTGTCGAGAGGAGAAAGGCCGCGCCGCGCGCGAGGAACATCCCGGCGAGCGTCACAATGAAGGGCGGCATGTCGAAGGCGTGAATGACGCCGCCCATCGCCGCTCCGAACAGGCCGGCGATGACGAAGGCGAGAAAGAACGCGAGGAAAGGCGGGACGCCCCAGCGATCGATCGCCAGCGCGAGAAAGACCGTGGTGAAGCCGATCACCGAGCCGACCGAGAGATCGATGCCGCCGGAGATGATCACCAGCGTCATGCCGACCGCGACCACGCCGAGGAAGGCGTTGTCAGTCAGGAGATTGGCGACGACGCGCGTCGAGAGGAAAGCGGGGAATTGCGCGGCGCAGATTCCATAGCCGAGAACGAAAACGGCGGCGGTGATCAGGAGCGGGAGATAGCGGGTCACGCCGGTCCCCGCGCGAGACGGCCGCTCATCCATGTCAGTTTCGGTGACTGCAACAACAACACCGCCATCACGACGCCGGCCTTGACGATGAGATTGAATTCGGGCCGGAAGCCGGAGAGCAGGATGCCGGTGTTCATCGCTTGAATGATGAACGCGCCGAGCACTGCGAGGCTTGGGCTGAAGCGGCCGCCGAGCAGCGAGCTGCCGGCGATCACAACGGCGAGGATCGCATCGAGCTCAAGCCAGAGGCCGGCATTGTTGGCGTCGGCGCCGAGGATGTCAGCGGCCGCGACGATCCCGGCGAGCGCGGCGCAGAAGCCGCTCCAGACATAGACGGCGAAAGTCGTGCCGCGGGTCTCGACGCCGGCGAGCGCGCTCGCCTTCGCATTGGCGCCGGTCGCCTCGATCAGCAGCCCAAGCGCGGTGCCGCGCACGGCCGCCAGCGTCAGCAGCAGCACCGCGATCGTCAGCGCGACGGGAACGGGGACGCCGGCGATGGCGCCATTTCCGAACCAGGCGAGATCGGGCGAGTTGAAGGTGACGATGCGCCCCTGCGTGATGAGCTGGGCCACGCCGCGCCCGGCGACCATGAGGATCAGCGTGGCGATGATCGGCTGGATGCCGAAGACGGCGACCAGCATGCCGTTCCAGGCGCCGCAGAGAAGGCCGGCGCCGAGCGCGGCGACAAGGACGATCGGCAGCGAATGGGAGTCGGCGAGACTGGCGGCGATGGCGCCCGCGATCGCCATCACCGCGCCAACCGAGAGATCGATGCCGCGCGTCGCGATCACCAGCACCATGCCGAGCGACAGGAGCGCGACCGGCGTGCCGCGGTTGAAGACATCGACCAGACTGCCGAACAGCCGGCCGTCCTGCATGCGCAGATCGAAGAATTGCGGCGACACCTGCCAGTCGATCAGCAGCAGCGCGACGAAGGCGGCGATCTGAGGCGCGCCGGCGCGAAGAAAACGCGGACTCATTGCATGCGTCTCGCGGCATGCGAATCCTGTTCGCCGGCGATGGCGTGCAGGATGGAGGTCACCTCCACCGCCGGACCTTCGAGCATCGCCGCCTGCGCGCGGTCGCGCATGACGATCACGCGATCCGCATAGGTCGTGATCTCCTCAAGCTCCGACGAGATGACGACGAGCGACAGTCCCTCATCGCACAGCCGGCGAATAAGACGGATGATCTCGGCGTGCGCGCCGACATCGATGCCGCGGGTCGGCTCATCGAGAATGAGAAAGCGAGGCTCGGTGGCGAGCCAGCGCGCGAGCAGCGCCTTCTGCTGATTGCCTCCCGACAGCAGGCCGATGGGACGTTCGGGATCGGCGGGACGGATGTCGAGCATGGTGATGAACCGGCGCGCGATCTCATCCTGTTCGCGACGCGACAGCGGATTCAAGGGGCCACGATGCGCCTGCAGCGCGAGGACGATATTCTCGCGCACGGAGAGTTCCGCGACGACGCCGTCCGTCTTGCGCTCCTCCGGGCAAAAGCCGAATCCGAGCCGGATCGCGTCGCGGGGCGAACGCAGCCGCGTTTCCTGTCCCGCCACCGTGACGCGCCCGCTGTCAGCCGGCTCGGCGCCGAACAGCAGCCGCGCGGTCTCCGTTCGTCCGGAGCCGAGAAGGCCCGCAAGGCCGACGACCTCGCCGCGCTTCAGCACGAGATTGAACGGCGCGACATAGCCGGCCTTGCCGAAATTCTCGAAGCGGATGAGCGCGCTTTCGCGCGAGGCGGATTCGCGCCGTATGGTCTCCGCCTGATGTTCACTCGTCGCATCGCTCAATTCGCGGCCGAGCATCATGCGCACGAGCTCCAGGCGCGGCAGGGAAGCGGTTTCGCGCTCGCCAATCAGCTTTCCGTTCCGCAGCACGGTGATGCGATCGGAGATGGCGTAGACCTGATCGAGAAAATGGGTGACGAAGATAATGCCAAGCCCCCGAGCGGCGAGTTTGCGCATGACGTCAAAGAGAATGGCGACCTCATGGGCGTCGAGGCTCGCGGTCGGTTCGTCGAGGATGAGGACCCGCGCCGACATATCGACGGCGCGTGCGATCGCCGCCACATGCCGCACGGCGACGGAATAGTCGCCGAGCGGCGCGGCGACGTCGATCGCGAGGCCATAGCTGCTCAAAATGTCAGCCGAGCGCCGGCGCATTTCCTTTTCGCGCACCAGCCCGAACCGGGTCGGCTGCCGTCCAAGAAATAGATTCTGGGCGACGGACAGGTTCGGCAGGAGATTGACCTCCTGATAGACCGTGGCGATGCCGGCCTGAAGCGCCTCCTGGGTCGATCGCGGCGCGATCTCCACATTGTCCAAGGTGACGGTCCCGGCGTCGCGGGACAGCACGCCGGTGATCGTCTTGATGAGAGTCGATTTGCCGGCGCCGTTCTCGCCGAGGAGGGCGTGAATCTCGCCCTCCCGCAGCGTGAAATCGACGGCATCGAGCGCCCGCAGCGCGCCGAAGCTTTTCGACAGGCCCCGCGCGGCAAGCAGCGCGGGGCGTTCACTCGACATCGTCATGCCGGCTCACGCAGAGGGGTGACGGCGGCCTCTCGGCTCAGTAGCCCAAGTCTTTTTTCGAATCGTATTGCTTCTGCGGATTGTCGTTCGCGGTATAGAGCCGCGACTCCGTCTGGATCCATTTCGGCGGAACCGTTCCCTTGCTCTTGAAGGCGATAAGCGCGTCGAGCGCCGGGCCGGCCATGTCAGGCGTCAGCTCGACCGTCGCATTCGCTTCGCCCGCTGCGATCGCCTTGAAGATGTCGGGCACGGCGTCGATCGACACAGTCAGAATATCCTTGCCGGGCTTCAACCCCGCTTCCTTCATCGCCTGAATGGCGCCGATCATCATATCGTCATTGTGCGCATAGACGGCGCAGATCGATTTGCCGCCGCCTTCGGCCTTGATGAAGCTCTCCATCACTTCCTTGCCCTTGGCGCGGGTGAAGTCGCCAGTTTGGCTGCGCACGAGCTTGATGTTGGACGCGGACGCGATCGCGGTGTCGAAGCCCTTCTTGCGGTTCGTCGCGACGCTCGCGCCGACGGTGCCCTGCAGCTCGACGACGTTGCAGGCTTTGGAGCCGATCGTTTTCACGAGCCACTGGCCCGCGACCTCGCCTTCATGGACGCTGTCAGAGGTGACGGCCGTGAGGTAGAGCTCCTTGCCCGAGGGATCGATGTCGCGATCGAGTAGGATCACCGGGATTTTCGCGTCCTTGGCTTCCTTCAGCACGGCGTCCCAGCCGGTGGAGACGACGGGCGCGAGAAAGATCGCGTCGACGCGCTGCGCGACGAACGAACGGATCGCCTTGATCTGGTTTTCCTGCTTCTGCTGCGCATCGGCGATCTTGAGATTGACGTTGCGCTTCTTCGCTTCGACCTTGGAAACGGATGTCTCGGCGGCGCGCCAGCCGGACTCCGATCCGATCTGAGAGAAGCCGACGGTCAATTCCGCCGCGCTCGCAACCGACATCGCGCCCGCGAGCGCCGTCGCGGCCAGCAGGCTGGCCAGCGTAATTCTACGCCTCATGGTTTTCTCCCTTGGGTGTTGAAGTCGAGACGCCTCTTCGTGCGTAAGGCATCCGTAGCTCAACAAACGCCGGCGATCAATAGTCATACTATTTGACTTAATCTGAGGCGCGGAAACCGGAGCGAAAGTCGATTGCGTCTGCGCCGCAGACGCCACGGCAACGCCAAAGGCGATTATCGAATTAGTTTTATTGGGTCTTCCAACAATCTGATAAGAATAGCGCCCGACACTTTCTTGGAAGCTAAAGCCGGCCTGCCTTCCGTCTGGGAGACGCATTGAATGCGCGAGGAGCTTGGCCGCGGGATCGCCAGCCGCCCTTTTTCTGAAATTCTACCGGCGCGACGCCAGTCCGGGCCGCCAGACCTGACGTGAAATCGGCTTCGTCGGCTGTTGTCGCACGCGATTCTGAAGAAACGCTGTTACAGTTCTCCGGCGATTCCCATGCTGATCCGCGCGCCCATCATTCTTCGCATCGATCCGAGGCCGCGCCGCGTCGCGCCTGCCGCGGAAAACCATGCGGCCGCGGGCAGGTTCTTTGGCGCGGCCGGTCTCGCCAATGTCCGGACCGCGTCATGAGCGGTTCGTCTGCGGATCCCGAGCTGGCGCGCTTCGCCGAACTCAACGCGCTTGCGGGCTTCCTGCCCTATCAGCGCCGCGACGAGCTCTCGGCTCTCCTGACCGATGCCGACGTCGCCACGCTCAAACACCTTGTGGCGCAAGGCATGGGCGCGAACAGTCTGCGCGCGCTTGCGTCCGATCTCGCCTATCTCGAACGCTGGCATCAGGCGGCTGTGGGCTCTCCCCTCCCCTGGCCGGCGCCGGAAGCGCTGGTGATCAAATTCGTCGCTCATCATCTCTGGGATCCCGTCCGGCGCGAAACCGATCCGCATCACGGCATGCCGCAGGAGGTGGCCGAGGCGCTGTGGGCGGCCGGCGCTCTCAAGGTCGAGGGGCCGCACGCGCCGGCGACCGTTCGCCGCCGCCTCGCTCTGTGGTCGACCCTGCATCACTGGCGCGGTCTTGAAGGACCCTTCGCCGCGCCTCAGGTGCGTCAGGCGCTCACCCTCGCCGTTCGCGCGGCAGCGCGGACGCCCCGCCGCAAGAGCGCGAAGTCTGTCACCGCCGACATCGTCGAGAAGCTCCTGCGCACCACCCTCCCCGGCCGGCTGGTCGATCTGCGCGACCGCGCGCTGATCCTCGCAGCCTTTGGTTCCGGCGGGCGTCGCCGCAGCGAGATCGCCCGGTTGCGGGTCGAGGACATCATCGAGGAGCCGCCGGTTCCCGCGCGGCCGGGCAAGGAGGATAGCCCTCTCCTGCCCTGCCGGTCGCTGCGGCTCGGCCGCACAAAGACCGCCAACGCCGAGGATGATGCGCGGGTCTATCTCGTCGGCAGGCCTGTCGTCGCGCTCGGCGAGTGGCTGTCGCGCTCCGGGATCGAAAAGGGTCCGGTGTTTCGCGCCATCAACAAATGGGGCCAGCTTGATACGGCCGCGCTGACGCCCCAGGCGGTAAATCTGATCCTGAAGAAACGCGTCGCGCTGGCGGGTCTCGATCCCGCGGAATTTTCGGCGCACGGATTGCGCTCGGGCTATCTCACCGAGGCCGCGCGCAAAGGCGTGCCGATTCAGGAAGCGATGGGTCAGTCGCAGCATCGCTCGGTGCAGCAGGCTGCGCGCTATTACAACGACGCCGAACGCAGGCTTGGACGCGCTGCGAGAATCATTTGATCGAACGAGAGCGCGAAGTTGCGAGTTCGCAACTCGACGCGAAAGCGAAGTAGTTAATCCGCGTTAACCCTTCTTCGCTTGCAAACGCCGCCGAATCGTAGCG
This sequence comes from Terrirubrum flagellatum, assembly GCF_022059845.1. GTDB lineage: Bacteria > Pseudomonadota > Alphaproteobacteria > Rhizobiales > Beijerinckiaceae > Terrirubrum > Terrirubrum flagellatum. The sequence goes on from NZ_CP091852.1 coordinate 319,030, forward strand.
TCTTGCTACGCTGGAAATCCATACTCGGGCCGTTTCGCGTAGTTATGTCTAATCTTCGTAGTCAGCAGATGGAGACGCATGTCGCGTCCAAACGTTCGGTGACCGATGTCATCGGAACGGATGGCGCTGCATTGTCGGCCGAGCTGCTGTCGATGCGCGAGACATTATTTCCGCCAGCTTCGCAGAAGCAGCTTCGCGCGTTCTCTTCAGTGGAAGCTGCGAAGCTGATCGGAATCGGCGACGCCTATCTCAGGCAGATTTCGCTTGGCGGGAAAGGCCCCCAGCCGGCGACAGGAAGCGGCGGGCGACGGCTCTACACGCTTGAGCAGATCAACGAGCTCAGGCGCCTGCTGGACGAGGGATCAAAGGGACGCCGATATGTTCCCGGACGCGCCGGAAACGAAGCGTGTCAGGTCATGGCTGTCGTCAACTTCAAGGGCGGCAGCGGCAAGACGACGACCGCGGCGCATCTCGCGCAATATCTGGCGCTGCAGGGATACCGCGTTCTCGCCGTCGATCTCGATCCACAGGCCTCCCTCACCGCGCTCCATGGCTACCAGCCGGAATATGACATCCAGGCCAACCAGACGATGTATGGCGCGGTTCGCTATGACGATCGCCGCCGCCCGCTGAGCGAGATCGTTCGCCATACCTACATTGCCGGCCTCGACATCGTGCCGGGGAATCTTGAGCTCATGGAATATGAGCATGAGACGCCGCGCGCGCTAGCGGAGCGATCGGCGGAGCCTTTCTTCGGTCGGGTGGCGACCGCGTTGGGGTCCGTGGCTGACAATTACGATGTCATCGTTCTCGACTGTCCGCCCCAGCTTGGATTCCTTACGCTTGGAGCGCTGTGCGCCGCGAGCGGCCTGCTGATCACCGTGCATCCGCAGATGCTCGACGTGATGTCGATGTGCCAGTTCCTGTTGATGGCGTCTGACGTGCTCGGCGTCGTCCAGGAGTCCGGCGGGTCGCTTGACTATGATTTCATCCGCTATGTCGTGACGCGCTATGAACCGTCCGACGCGCCGCAGACGCAGATGGTCGCGTTCATGCGCTCGCTGTTCCGCGAGCGCGTGCTTACCCATCCCATGCTGAAATCGACGGCGATCTCGGATGCGGGCCTGTCGAAGCAGACGCTCTATGAGATCGGCCGCGAGAATTTTTCGAAGCAGACCTACGACCGCGCGATCGAGGCGCTCGACGCCGTCAATGGCGAGATCGAGGGTCTTATCCGGCAGGCCTGGGGGAGGGCGGCGTGACAGCGAGGCTCATCCGCAGCCGCGGCGATATCGCGTTCGGCAACGAGTTGCGAGCTCGCAACTTGCCCGCGCGCGCATCGGATCGCCGGTCCGCGGCTGGTTCCAGGAGAAGCTCGCAATGTCGCCTGAGGGAGGATCGCTCGTGAGCCGCAAGGACACTCTCAGGGCGATGCTGTCAGGGCGCGGGGAGGAGTTGCGAGCTCGCAACCCGGCGCCTCAAGACGTCGCAACGCCGGCGACGGAAGACGCCGCCAAGCCGTCAGGCCATTTCCGATCTTCGGTGGTCGGGGCGATGGGCCGATCGCTGGGTCAGATCGCCAACGCCGCCGAGCATGCGCGGCAACTGATCGCCAACGGCGCGTCGATCGTCGAGCTTCCAGCCGACAAGCTCGACCCGTCCTTCATCTCCGATCGCCTGTCAGACGAGGGGCCGGGATTCAGCGTCCTGCTTGATGCGATCCGGGAGCAGGGGCAGCGCAGCCCGATCCTGGTGCGACCTCATCCGGAGGTTCCCGACCGCTTCCAGATCGCGTTCGGCCATCGCCGGGTGCGCGCGCTGAAGCAACTCGGGCGACCGGTGCGTGCCGTCGTCCAGAACCTCAGCGACGAGGAATTCGTCGTCGTCCAGGGACAGGAGAATTCAGCGCGCGCCGATCTCAGCCTGATCGAGCGCGGACTGTTCGCGGCATCGCTGGAGGAGCGGGGATTTGATCGCCAGCTCATCATGGCCGCGCTCGGGGTCGACAAGTCCTACCTGTCGCGGCTTCTCAGTCTGGCGCGGGCGATCCCGCGCGAGATCGCCGTCGCGATCGGGCCGGCGCCTAAGGCGGGGGAGCCGCGCTGGCAGGCGCTTGCGCATCGCCTCTCCGAGATGGAATGGCGGAGCCGTCTGGAAACGCTGACGATCGAGCCCGCCTTCCAGCAGGCGGACAGCGATCAGCGCTTTCTCATGGTTCTCGAGGCTTTCGCGCCCAGGCGGCCAGAGCCGAAAAGGCCCAAACTCTGGACTGCGCCGGACGGGAAAAAGCCGGTGCGTATTTCCGCCGGCGATCGCGAAACCGTCCTGAGCATTCAGCACCGGGCGGCGCCTGATTTCGCCGCCTTCCTGATCGAGCAGCTGCCTGACATCTACGAGAGCTACGCGCAGCGGCGCGCCGCCGCCTCGTCCGAAGACAGAGGAACAGCGCCCTAGGCGCTTCGCCCGAGTTGTTGCGTTTCACCCCCATCGAGGAGCATCGCGCAAAAGAAAAAGGCCCCCAGAACTGACGTCCCGGAAGCCTTCTCCGTCTTAGCAAACAGAGAATCCCACTTCCCCGAATCGCCGTCAAGAGTCTCTGACGAGATTCAACGCCATTTTGGCGGCCGAATTTCTTTTGCCTGACACAGGCAAAGATCATGGCAGAACATCTGGCGACGACGCCTTTCGGGCGGCGACCGGCGAAGCTTACCCATATCGCCACCCAGAAGCGGGTGGCGCAGGCGATCGCCGATGCAGCGAAACCCGGCTCCAATCAGCCGGCCGCTGTCCATAAATGGGCGCTGTTTCGCTCGCTTACCGAAGCGAAGGAGCGGCTGGGCGTGTCCGATCGCGCGCTCGGCGTGCTCAACGCGCTCCTGTCCTTCCATCAGGAGACGGCGCTTTCGCTTCCGATCGTCTCCCAGGAGCTTCAGCAAGGGGCAGGGGAGGGCGCATCCTGCGATCTCGTGGTTTTCCCCTCGAACCGGATGCTGTGCCTCCGCGCGCACGGCATGGCGGAGCAGACCCTGCGCCGGCATCTGGCCGCGCTTGTCGAGGCGGGGCTGATCGCGCGGCGCGACAGCCCGAACGGCAAGCGTTACGCCCGTAAGGATCCGACCGGCGCGGAGCGCTTCTCGGACGCGTTTGGCTTCGATCTCGCGCCACTCGTCGCCCGCGCGAGCGAGATCGAAGGGCTTGCTGATGAGGTCCGCCGCGAACGCCAGGCGATCCGGATGCTGAAGGAGCGCATCACGCTCCATCGGCGCGACATCGCGAAGCTGATCGGTCTTGGACTCGACGAGGAGATGGAAGGGCCGTGGGAGGATATCCGGACGCGTTACATGGGCCTCGTGGCGCCATTCAGAACGCTCAGGGGGCTCCGCGCCTTCGAGACGATCGAGCGGGCCTTGGCGGCGTTGCGGGTGGAGGTGGATAAATGGCTGGAGAAGAATATCGATTTCAAAATTTCAAGCGGCAATGACTCTCAAACCGAGCGGCATCAATCTAATTCAAACCACCCAACCCCCGATGTTGAACCAGCTTCCAAAGAAGCCAGGGGCGAGATCGAGCCCACGCCGGAATCCAGGAGCGCGCCGCCAGACCCCTTACGGGCTTATCCCCTCGGGATGGTGCTCGACGCCTGTCCCGACGTTCGCGACTACGCGTCCGGCGGTCAGATCCGGAGTTGGGAGACCTTCCTGGAAACCGTGCGGCTCATTCGGCCCATGCTTGGGATCAGCCCCGACGCCTGGCACGACGCGATCGAGGCGATGGGGGAGGGAGAGGCGGCGGTCGCCGTCGCGACGATCCTGCAACGGTGCGAACATTCCAGCGAGGCTGCGCCAGTTGGCGACGGCGGAATCGCCGTAAACGGCTCGCCAGCCATTCGCAGCGCCGGCGGCTATCTCAGATCGCTCACCGACAAAGCGCGCGCCGGGGAGTTCAGCGTCGGGCCGGTCTTGATGGCGCTGATTGGCCAACGGCTGAAAGCGAGGCGCGGCCGGGCGCGGCAGTGAGGCAGACCAGGCTGATGCGCGTTCATGGCGCCGGAATTCGGCAATCGAAGGCCCTGTCGCCAGAATTTGGGAAGAGCAGATGATAGTTGCCGATAAGGCGTTGTTATCGATAGTGATGGAGCGCATCTTCGCCATGTGTTGATGACGGTATCGAATGTCATGTTAACTTCAGTATTATTGGATAATGGTAAGGTTATCAATTCGGTGAGGATGCCGATCGAATTGGCGGCAGACAGGCGAGCGCGGGAATAACCAGCGAAAGCTGCCGATTTACGCGCGACGGTCAGGCGCGCTGCGCGCTTTCGAAGCGAGGTTTTCGTCATCTACGATAGCAGGAATGCGGCTCGGCCGAGCTTCAAGGCTTCCCTTCGCTATTTCTCGCTGTCCGGTTCGGGATCGCTTGCCTTCAAACGGAAGTTACCCCAGAGTATACAAGGTACGCCGGAATAGATCGAGATCGGAGGCGGCTTTGGCGAAGCGGCGCGCGTCTGCAGCGCGATCGCCCTGGGGCGCCCGGGAAGATCGCGAGCGCGAGCGTGAAGCGAAGCGCGAGGCGGTGCTGACCACCGCCGTCAGATTCTTCAACATGAAGGGCTTCCACGCGACGTCGCTCGATGACGTGGCTCTCGCGCTCAATGTGACGAAGCCGACGATCTATCACTATTTCGCTTCGAAGGATGACATCCTGTTCGCGTGCGTTCAGCTCGGTCTCAACCGCATCCGCGACGCCGTCGAAACAGCGGCGGCGCAGGGCGGATCGGGTCTCGATCGATTGCGCGCGCTGATGCGCGAATACGCGCTGGTGATGACGCGCGATTTCGGAGTCTGCGTGATGCGCACCTCCGATGATCAGCTCTCGCAGGAAAGCCGAGCGAAGTTCCGCGCCGGAAAGCGCGAGATCGACAAGGTCCTTCGCGGCGTGATCGCAGACGGCGTCGCGGACGGCTCGATCGCTCCAGGCGACGTGCGCGCGATCGCATTCACGCTGGCGGGCGCCTTGAACTCGATCGCCCGATGGTATGATCCCAAGGGACCGGCTACGGCGCAGGACGTGGCGGACCAGACCGTTGCGATTCTCGTCGACGGCCTGAAGCCATCAAGAGGCCGCTGACATGACGTCGCCTGCGAACTTCCGGAATTTAAAGCTGCCGGCGATTGTCGCGCCGATGTTCCTGACCTCGGGGCCCGACCTTGTCGTTGCATGCTGCAATGCTGGACTGATCGGAACATTTCCCGCGCTCAATCAGCGTAGCACGGAAGGTTTCGGCCGCTGGCTCGACGAGATCGGCGAACGGCTTGCGCCGACATCGGCGCCTTATGGTGTGAACCTCATCGTGCATCGCTCGAACTCGCGCCTGCAGGCCGATCTCGCCGAAGTCGTGCGTCGCAAGACGCCCCTGGTGATCACGTCCCTTGGCGCCGTGCGCGAACTCGTCGACGCGGTCCACGCTTATGGCGGCGTCGTGTTCCACGATGTCATCAGCCGCCGTCACGCCGAGAAGGCTGCGGAGGCCGGCGTCGACGGCATCATCGGAGTCGCGGCCGGAGCCGGAGGTCACGCCGGGCTGATGAGCCCGTTCGCGCTCGTCTCGGAGATCAGGCAGGTCTTCTCCGGAACGATTGTGCTCTCCGGCGCGATGAATACTGGCGCGCAGATTGCAGCGGCGCGCATGATGGGCGCTGACATGGCCTATCTCGGCACCCGGTTCATCGCGACGAAGGAAGCGACGGCCGCCGACGCGCATAAGGCGCTGATCGTTGAAAGCCGCATGTCCGACATCATGTACACGCCGAATATCTCCGGCGTTGCGGCGAATTTCCTGACGCCCTCGATCCGCGCCGCAGGTCTCGATCCGGCGAATCTTCCCGCGCACGCCGAGCTCGACATGATGAGCGAGGCCAAGGCCTGGAGCCGGATCTGGTCCGCCGGCCACGGCGTCGGCGGCGTCGACGACATGCCCGCCGCAGCCGATCTTTGCGCGCGGCTGATCGAGGAATATCGCGCGGCCATGCGGAGCGCCTCGGCGGACCCGTTCGTTCAGGCGGCTCCGCCGTTTCGCGACGAACTAACTCAAGATTTCCATTTAACCTAAAAAATCTGGCGGCCGCTCTTTGTCAGAGGTGCTGAGATGGGAACGATTCAGATCAAGGTCCATCAGGCGCTGGCGAAGGCGCTGAAGCGCCTTGGCGCCGACACCATGTTCGGCCTCATCGGCGACGCCAATCTCTACATGGCGGACGCGTTCGCACGCGAATGCGGCGGGCGCTATGTCGCCGCGGCCAATGAAGCCGGCGCGGTCCTGATGGCGCTCGGCTACGCCCAGGTCTCCGGCAGGACCGGAGTTGCGACCGTCACCCATGGGCCGGGCCTGACCAACAGCCTGACCGCCCTGATCGAAGGGGTCAAAAATTCTGTTCCTGTTGTGCTCCTTGTCGGCGACACGCCGATCGAGGATCGGGACCATCAGCAAAAGGCGCTGCAACGCGAATTCATCACAGCGACCGGCGCCGGATTCGAACAGTTGCGCTCTGCGGCGACGGTTTCGGACGATGTCGCGCGAGCGTTTCGCCGCGCCGCGCTCGAACGGCGCCCTGTGGCGCTCAACATGCCTTCCGATCTGCAATGGCTCGACGCCGAAGATCGCGCGTTTGAACTCTATCTCCCCGACGCGCGACGAGGCGTGATCGAAGGTCCCGAGATGGACAAAGCGATCGGAATCATCGCGTCGGCGAGGCGACCTGTTGTGCTCGGCGGACGAGGCGCCTTCGATCATGAGGCCGAAGCGGCGATCATTCGCCTGGCCGATCGCATGGAGGCGCCGCTTTCGACGACGCTTCTCGGGAAAGGCCTGTTCGCCTCACATCCCTTTAATCTCGGCGTGTTCGGCACGCTTTCAAATGCGGTCGCTGCGGAGGCGATCGCGGAGAGCGATTGCGTGATCGCATTCGGCGCGAGCCTCAATCGCTTCACGACGGATTCAAATCGTCTGCTGAAAGGCAAGCGCGTCATCCATGTCAGTCACGAGCGCGAGCATGTCGGCCGCTATCTGACGCCGGACGCAGGCCTCGTCGGCGACGTCGTGCTGACCGCCGACGCCATGACGCGCTGGCTCGATGAAGCCGAAATCCCGGGCTCCGGCGCGGCGTCCGACGATCTGCGGCAGAAAGTCGCCACATTCCGCCCGCCTGCAAAGGTCCCCGGCGAACGCAGGCGAGGAACCGTCGACATGCGACAGGCGCTGCAACGCCTTGACGCTGCGTTGCCTGTGGATCGCGTGTTTGCGACGGACGCGGGACGCTACGTCTTCGAGACATGGCCGCTCATCAAGGTCGCGCGGCCACGCTCATTCGTGTTCACCGCAAGCTACGCATCGATCGGGCTTGGCATGGGGCAGGCCATCGGCGCTTCGATCGCTGCGCCGGAAAAACCTACATTGCTCGTCTGCGGCGATGGCGGTTTCATGCTGGGTTGCCTGACTGAATTTGCGACGGCCGTTCGCGCACGCTGCGATCTCGTGGTCATCATCCTCAATGACGGCAGTTATGGCGCTGAGCATATCCAGTTTCGCCGCAAGGGAAGGGATCCCCAGCTCTCTCTCATCGACTGGCCTGACTTCGCGCCGCTGGCCGAAGCGCTCGGCGGCGTTGGCGTCACGGTTCGTGACGAGGACGCGCTCGAAAGCGCGGCGCTGGCCACCGAACATCGCGACAGAAGCCGGCCGTTGCTCATCGACGTGAAGCTCGATCCCGACTGCATCCCGCTGCCTTGATTTCATGACGTATCGTTTGCCTCGCCCGATCGGCGCTGAGAGAAATCCGGCGTGAGCGACGTCATTCTGCCAAATGTCCGGCGCTTTCCCGTCGAGGAGGGGCATATCAAGCTCTTCGCGCGATCGCTGGGCGACCCCAATCCGATCTACTCCGATGTCGACTACGCGAAGCGCTCCAAATTCGGCGGCGTCATCGCGCCGCCGACTTTCAGCGAGGCCGCCAACCACTTTGACGAGAACTGGCCTTTCAGACCCCGGTTCGGCGAACCCTGGTTCGGCTCGGGCCGCGAGCCGACGGGAACGCCACAGACTCTGAGGAAGAGCGGGACCGCCATGCATGCGGAAACGCAGTTTACTTATTTTCGCCCGCTGCGCGCAGGCATGGTGCTGTCGGCTCGTTCGCGCGAGGGGCGACAGTGGGAGAAGTGGGGCGCGCGATCAGGTAAACTGACATTTTCCGAAATCGTCTCGACCTTCATCGACGAGCAGGGCGACCCCATGCTCGAATGCTCTACGATCGCTCTTCGCACGGAGCGGATCGTCGATGACGGCGCTGGCGCGGAGAATGAGGATTCCGTCGCGGCACAGCTTCCGCAGGAAAATTCGGCGTATTCCGGTCCGGAAAGAGCGCCAGACTTGTCCGCGCTGCCGATCGGCGCGCGGCTGCGGCGCGCGATGGTGGAAAATCTGACACGCACGCAAATCATCCAGTACGCCGGCGCCTCCGGCGATTTCTCGCCGCAGCATACCGACGAAATCTTCAACACCAGGGTCGCCGGCTATCCCACCATATTCGCGCACGGCATGCTGACCATGGGCCTGCTCGGCAGGGTGCTGACGGATGTCGTCGGCGACGGCGCGCTCCGGACATTCGGCTTCCAGTCTCGGAGGCAGGTTTGGCCGGGAGATTCGCTCTTCGCCGAGTTGGAGCTGATTGCGCGTGAAAATGCGATGGCGACGCTGAACCTGATGGTGAAGAACGAAAAAGGCCAGTTGGTTGGAAAGGGATACGCGTCAGCGCTGCTGGGGTGAAACGCCATCGTGCGCAGGGCTGCTCAGCCAGGCGCCGATCAGATATTCTCCATGCCGGAGAACAACCACGCAGGAACTGGTTCGCGCGATTCCCGAGATGACTATTTTCTACCCCGGATTCCCGGACAGCGCGCGACCGGAATGGGCGAATTGCGGCGCAACGATTGTTCGCTCTGCGACGAGGGCGCGCTCGGACATGTATTTGGTGGATGTCCAACCGCCGTCGATCGCGATGCACTGGCCGTTCACCCAACCCGCCTTATCCGAGCAGAGAAAGGTGATCATGTTGGCGACGTCATCGGCCGTGCCCCACTTTCCAGGCGGAGAAGGGGTCATGTCTTCGTTCATGCGCCGATAGGTCTCGCTGCTCATTCGGTCATTGGTCATCTCGGTCTCGACGACGCCGGGCGCGACAGCGTTGCAGCGTATGCCGATATTGCCATATTGCGCGGCGACGTGCGTTGTAAGGCCGAGCAGGCCGGCCTTTGCCGCCGAATAAGCTCCGCCGCGAAGTCCGCCCAGCAACGCATATGTCGACGAAACGTTGATGATGCAGGACGCAGGCCCCATCACCCGAACCGCCTCCCTGATGAAGCGGAACGGCGCGCGCAGCATCAGATTCAGATTCTCGTCGAGAAACGCATCGTCGGTCTCGTGAACAGGCTTCGGGCGGCCGATGCCGGCATTGTTGACGAGGTAGTCCAGCCGGCCGAAGCGAGACATCGCTGTTTCGACCGCGCGGGCAGGCGCGTCATCGGCCGTCGCATCGATGGCGAGCGTCGCAATCAGCGACGCCTTGTCGCCTGCAGCTTCGACCAGTTCATCCATCCGATTCTGGCGACGGCCAATGCCCACGACAGCAACGCCTTCCCTGACGAAGGCGAGCGCAGTTGCGCGCCCGATGCCGCTGCCGGCTCCCGTTATCAAGGCAACTTTCATGACGCCCTCCAGAATTCCGATTTCCGTGAATGTCAGTTGCGAGCCATGCGCGAAGCGTATTCGCGACACTGCGCCAGTTCAATGGATTCACGCGCAACGACAAAGTAAACTTTCATCATGCAAGCATGGGGAGAGACATGTCCAGGCAGCGCTACAAGTTCATCGTCCTGACCAATGCGGTCGAGGGCAGGGAAGCGGAGTACAATGATTGGTACTCGAACATCATTTGGCCGACGTCGTTGACATTCCAGGGATCGTCAGCGCCGAGCGCTTTTCGCTCGCCGACTTTCAGCGCAGCGCCGCTCCGCAGCCTTACAAATATCTCGCCATCTACGAGATCGAGACCGACGATCTGAAGGCGGTGACGGATGAGCTTGGCAAACGTGCGGGAACTCCGGCGATGGTCATATCCGATGCGATGCAGACGGAACGTCTGGCGGCGATCTTCAAACCTCTCTAGTCCATCTGCGGCGCCGGCGGCTTGCTGTAGGCGCGCTCGTAGGCGAGCGCCTCCGCGAGCGGGACTGTGAGCGAATGTTCGTACAGATGCCTGACGCCCAAAGCGCAAGAGGGCGTCAGACGCGCGACCTTCGCGGCCGTCCTGTGGACGAATTCTTCGAATTCCGTCTGCTGCGCAACATAATCGCATAGCCCAATACGTAGCGCCTCAGGCGCGTCAAGAGGCTCCGTAGTCAACGAGATCCGCTTGGCGGCCGCGGGTCCGATGCGGCGCGGCAGTCGGGCCGACAGTCCCCAGCGCGGCAGAATGCCGAGCCGGGCATGCGTATCGCAGAATTTGGCGTCCTCGGACGCGATGATGATGTCTGCTGTGAGCGCCAGTTCAAGGCCGCCCGTGAAGCAATGGCCGTGAACTGCGGCGATCTTCACGGGTTGAAGAGCGCCAATCCTCTCCAGCGTCTCGGAGCGGAATTCCGGCTCCGCCATCGTAACGCCGGCGCGCAACGCTTCTATATCCGCGCCGGCGCAGAACGAGCGCCCCGCGCCTCGCAGAATGACGCAACGCACAGAATCGCCCATTGACGCGATCTCGTCGACATGCGCCCGCAATTCGAGAAAGAGCTCCGGAGAGAGCGCATTGAGCTTCTCGGGCCGATTCAACGTCAGCGTGACGATCGCGCCCTCATCCTTGCGCAGAACAAGCCCGCTCATGATGATTCGACCATCGTCTCACATCGGCTGCGCGATGCCAGAACAGGCTCCGCTCGATACTCCAATTCAAGGCGATCAACGAGCGCGCTCACCGACGGGATGTCGTCGATGAGCTCTACGCCCTGGCCCGCCGCCCAGACATCGCGCCAGGCTTTTGCGTTTGTGTGTGGTTCTTCCGTCCCGAAAGCGGGCAGCCTCGCGGGATCGTAGCCGACGCGGTCGATCGATTTTCGCAGCATGTTCGCGGGAACGCCATGGGTGAAGAATGGCGTAAAAATCAAATCCTCGGCGCGTGAATCCAGGAGTATTTCCTTGTACTCCGGCGCCACGCGCGCTTCCTGCGTCGCGATGAAACGCGTACCCATGTAGCAGAGGTCAGCGCCCAGCGCCTGAGCGGCGCGCACATGCGCGCCGGACGAGACGCCGCCGGCAAGAACGATGTAGCCGTCGAAGAATTTCCGCACCGCGCTGACAAAAATGAACGGATTCATTCCGCCTGAATGCCCGCCGCCTCCCGCGCAGATCAGGATCATCCCGTCGACGCCGGCGCGGGCGGCTTTCTCCGCATGTCGTATGGTGGTGACATCGTGAAAAATCATTCCGCCCCAGCCATGCGCCTCCTGCACGACTTCATCGGGCGCACCGTTGATCGTGATGAGAAGCGGGACACGATGTTTCTTGCAGACTCCAATCTCGGCCTCGAACCGCTCGCGAGCGCCCGTTTTTCCGGCTCGCAAACTGATATTCGCTGCATAAGGTCCGGCGGGGAGGCTGGTTGTTCTCCTGTACGCTGCGAGTTCGCTTTCAAAACGGTCCAGCCATTCATCATATTCCGCCGCCGAGCGCGCGGTGCTTGCGGAACAGGCCGCGGCGATGTTCGCCTTGCAGGCGGCCAGCACGAGTTCCGGATAAGAGACGAGAAACATCGGCGCGCAAATCACTGGCAACCGCAATCCTGAAAAGAGATCATCGCCAGGCCGCATGGTTCTCTCCGATTCAGGCGAACCAGGCGTCGCGCGATATGAATGGCGCGAGAGGCGCGGGAATGCCGAGGATATCGAACCCGACGCTTAAGCGGCTTAGAAGATGGGCCCGCTTCAGGTAATGATGAGGATCCGCTTCGGCGGAGAAGCCGATCCCACCGTGAATCTGGATGCAGCGGCGGGCGTTGGCCAGCGCCGTGCGGCCTGCGAGTCGTCGCAGCGCCGCGATCTGGAAATCGCGATCTTCCCGCGCGTCGCGCGTCGCGATAGCGGCCATATCGAGCTGCGCCGACAGGACCTCGGCGTCGATCGCCATATTCGCGCAATGATGTTTGATGGCCTGGAACGCGCCAATCGGCTTTCCAAATTGCTCGCGAATCCTGGCGTAATCGACGGCAAGATCGCGCGTCGCTTCCGACATGCCAAGCATGTGCGCAGATGTCAGGAGATTCGCGAAGGCCAGCATCGACGCGTCCTGGCTTTCGCCGACGAGCCCCGCAGCGGAACCGTCGATACGCAGCAGTTCGCCCATATGCCCAAGCGCCGTCACGCTCTGTCCAGGGACGCCCGAAATCTCAAGCAGTTTGAGGCCCGCCTTGTCGAAGCAGACCGCGAGATCCGCCTTGCTTCGATCAGGCAGCAAGATCGAGCCCCGATCGGCGGGCAGCGCGATGCAGGCTTCTATTTGACCCGTTGCGAGGCGCGACGCCAACGCGGATTGCTGAAGCGCTTGCGCGAGACCGCGTGCGATCGAGGTTGCAAGCGCGCGCGAGGATACGAGATGCCGGCCTAATTCAACGTGGAGAAGCGCTTCTTCCACGATTGAAAATCCGGCGCCGCCGTCGCCTTCAGGCAGCGCGAGCGCGAATGTTCCGAATTCGGCGGTTGCAGAGAGTTTATCCGGCGCGCCAGCGCGCAACCGCGACACGGGATAATTCGCCGAAAGCATTGCAACGGCGGAATCGACAATTTGGCGGAGGTCTTCGCCATGGTCGAGCGTAAAGGACATCTCAGGCGCTCCTGGGGAGGCCGAGAATGCGCTCGGCGATGATGTTCCGTTGAATCTCGGCCGTGCCGCCTGCAATCGTTTCGCTGTAGGCTTCGAGATATTCGTGCGACCAGTAGTTATCGGTCAGCGCTTCGGCCCCCAGCACATCCATGGCCGCCTGATGGAGGCGTTGGGATAGCTCCGCGAAATAGAGTCTCACGAGCGAGCCGTCCGACGGCGTTTTCGGCTCGCGAAACAGAGCGCGATAGGTCATCGCGCGCAAGGCGGCTGCCTCCGCGCGCAAATCCGCCAGCCGCTCCGCCATTGCGGAGCCGTGAACCGGCTCAGCGATGGCGATGATGTCCTCGATCTTGATGGAGAGATCGAGTTGAAGACCCATCGCAGCCGTCTTGCGCTCGAACCCAAGCGTGGTCATCGCGACGCGCCAGCCATCATTTAATGGGCCGACCACATTTGAGAGCGGAATGCGAGCGTTGTCGTAGAAAACTTCCGCGAAATGCCTGACGCCCGCCATATTCTCGATGGGCCTGATGCTGATCCCGGGGCTCTTCATGTCGCAGATGACCCACGAAAGCCCCTTGTGCCGCACCGATCCGAGCTCCGTGCGGATCAGAAGTTCCTGATAGTCCGCGATATCCGCGTAGCTCGTCCAGATTTTCTGCCCGTTGACGACAAGATGATCGCCGTCGACGACAGCCGAGGTCTTGAGCGAGGCGAGATCGGAGCCGGAATTGGGTTCGGAGAATCCCTGGCACCAGATCGATTCGCCGGCGAGAATCCGGGGCAGGTGAAACGCCTTCTGTTCCTCCGAGCCGCAGGCGATCAGCGTTGGCCCGGCGTGATTGAGGCCAACAAAAGTGCAATCGAGAACTGAGGGCGCGCGCGACCGGACATATTCCTCGTACCAGATGACAAGCCGGGTCGGAGAAAATCCGCGCCCGCCATATTCAATTGGCCATGCGATGCCTGACCAGCCGGCCGCATGGCATTTTGACAGCCAGGATAGCGCGAAGTCCCGGGCCGTTTTTCCTTCGTGGGGCGCGCGCTTCCGCGGTGCATTTTCGCGCAACCATTCGCGCGCCAGCGAGCGGAATGCGAGATCGTCGGTCGAGAGTTCGAGTCGCATCGCCTGCTCAGGACATCCAGCCGCCGGCGACATCGACGATGCTGCCGGTCATGTAGCTCGCTGCGTCGCTGGCGAGGAAGCGCACCACGCTGGCGATTTCACCGGGCTCGCCAAGTCGATCCATTGCGATGGAGTACATCTGTCGCTCCATTTGAACCTGATCCACATCCGCCGCCATTGGAGTGCGGATCGTGCCGGGCGCGATCGCGTTCACGCGAATCTTGTAGGGCGCCATCGTCTTGGCCAGGCTGCGGGTCAAGCCGATCATTCCCGCCTTTGACGTCCCGTAGGGAATAATGGGACTGCCGAGCTTGCCATTGATTGACGCGATATTGACGATTACGCCGCCTCCGCTGTCGGCCATTCGTCGACCGAGCTGCTGACTGAGGAGAAAAGGCGCGCGCAGATTGACGGTCATCGCGCGGTCGAAGTCATCGAGGGTGAGCTCGAAGACCTTTTTCTTTTCGTAGAGGCCCGCGCAATTCACCAGACAGTCGATGCGTTCCTCTGACGCCAGATCATCGATCACGCGTCGCACCTGCGCGATGTCAGCGAGATCGGCGCCAATGAAACGGTCCGGCTGAGGGCGTTGGTCATCACGCCGGGAAGCAGGTCGATCGACGCCGATTACCCGATATCCCGCTTCCTTCATCGACGCGACGATGGCGCGGCCCATTCCGCCGGCGCTGCCGGTCAGGACGAGCGTAGACATGTCTATCTCCCTACTTCCATTATGTGGGACGCTACGTCCTCAATCTTCAGCGCCGACGGCAAACTAAGCAGAATTCCAGATGGATTCAATATCATTGCCGAGACATGTCTTGACAGTCAGCTGTCAAATTTGCAGTTTCGCAGCCAACGCGAGATGATTTTCATCTCATAATATAGGATATCGGGGAGAGTAATGGACTTCGATTGGACCGAGGAAGATCGGGCCTATCGGGCGAGGATCAGGGAGTTCCTGAAAAAGGAGCTGCCCTCGGACTGGGACGAAATTTCCCGTCACGGTCCAGGCTCGCGTGAGCAGACGGAATTCAGTCTTCAGTTCTGCCCGAAGCTCGCGGAAGCCGGACTTCTTGTGCCGCATTGGCCGCAAGAGTGGGGCGGCGGCGATCGCCCGACCTGGGAGCATTTCATCCTCGGCGAAGAGCTGTGGGCGGCCGGGGAGCCGCGCGGCGCGCAGTATATGAATGTGAACTGGATCGGTCCGACGCTCATGCGGTTCGGGACCGAGGAGCAGAAACGGCGCTTCATTCCTGAGATGGTCGCGGGCAAGGCGATCTGGTGTCAGGGGTTTTCAGAACCCAACGCCGGATCGGATCTCGCAAGCCTGCGCACGCGCGCAGAACGTGATGGCGATGACTATGTCATCAATGGAACGAAGATCTGGACGTCCTACGCGGCGATGGCGGAGCACTGCTTCCTTCTTGCGCGCGCTGGCGCCGGTCAGGGCAAAGCCGGAATAGCGATCTTCATCGTCCCGATGTCGACGCCAGGGATCGAGGTGCGCTCGATTCCAAGCCTGATCGGGCATGGCGATATCCACGAAACATTCTTCACTGATGTGCGCGTTCCCGCCGCGGCGCGCCTTGGAGAAGAAGGAGAGGCCTGGTCGATCATCAACTATTCGCTCGCCAATGAACGCGTCGGCATTCCCCGTTATGAGCTTTCAACCCGCGTCTTGAACGACATGGTGTCGGAGTTGAAGCAGCGTGGCGACTTCTCCGATCCTGTCGTGCAGGCGCGGGCGGGATCAGCCGCAGCCGCATGCGAGGCTGCGCGCATGCTGGTGTATCGAACCGTCGACATGAAGGCGCGCGGCGATATCGTTGGCGCTGAAGCAAGCATGGCGCGCGTCGCTGTGATTGAAGCCGATCACGCAGTCACGGACTTCGGGATGGAATTTTTGCCTGACGCCTTCAACGGGCGTAGCCATCCGGCATTCCTGGCTCACCACGAAAGAGCGATTGTCACCGGAATTGCGGCCGGCGCCGCCGAAATTCAGCTCGGCCTCATTGCGCGCCATTGGCTCGATCTTCCCAAGGGCGTTCATTGATGCGCCTCCATCCCAACGATGATCAGGCGATGTTCCTGTCCGCTCTGGATCAGATGATGCAGGGCAAGAGCGCGGCCTGGCGGACTTCGCCGCAATGGGATCGCTATGAATGGTCAGACGCGTTTGATCGCGAGCTGGAAGAGAGCGGATTTCTGGATTGCGCGATCGAGGAAACGCTCGGGCCAGTGGCCGCAGCCGAAATGACGTTCAGACTCGCAACGCTTCCGATTGCGGTCGAGGCCGCCGCGTCGGCGCTGTTGCGGCCAAAATTCGCAGCCGATTTGCCGCGCCCGCTCGCGATCATCGAAAGCGATCATGCGCAGGCCATTCGCTTCCTGCCGGTGGCGCGATCGGTGCTCTCTCTTGGCGGCGACAGCATCATGAGCGCTCTGATCGAGCCTCATGCGGTCGCTTCTGTGGAGAGCCTGTACGCCTTTCCCATGGGGGTTCTGAAGAAAGCGCTCGATTGGCGACCGCTCAACGCTGACCCGGAAGCCGTGCGCGCCCAATGGCGGGTCGCTCTGGCGGCGGAGCTTGCGGGCGCGCTGAAAGGCGCGCTTGCCTCCGTCGTCTCACATGTCCGCGAGAGGCATCAATTTGGCCGGCCGCTTGGCAGCTTCCAGGCCATTCAACATCGCCTCGCCGGCGCCGCGACGAAAGTGGAGGCCAGTTATTGGCTGACTCTGAAAGCGGCGCAAAGCGGCGATTCCATCGACGCCGCGTTGGCGTTGGGTTACGCGCAGGATGCATCGACAAAAGTCGTCTACGATCTGCATCAATTCATGGGTGCAATGGGACTGACGCTTGAACACCCCTTGCATCGCTGGACTTACCGCGCCCGGCTGCTTCGTTCATCGCTTCGAGGCTCAATCAACAATTTAAGAACGGTCGCAGTCGAACGGTGGAGAGCGGCGTGAGCGACTTGCCGTCATATCAAACGGTCATGCTGTCACGACGCGAGAGGTTGCTGACCGTGACCATGAACCGGCCCGGTGTGCTGAACGCTTTTGGCAAGGTCATGCATATCGAGCTTATCGAGGCGCTGCGTTTCGCGATGTCCGATCCCGACTCCGACGTCATTGTGCTGACGGGCGCCGGGCGAGCCTTCTCCGCCGGCGGCGATCTCGAGCGCATGGAAGAGTTTCAGGCCGATCCAAGGGAGTTTGATCGCGAAGCCGCTGACGCCAAGCGCCTTGTGTTCACGTTACTCGACATCGAAAAGCCCGTCATCGCAAGGATCAATGGGCCGGCCGTCGGGCTCGGCGCGACCGTCGCCTTGCTGTGCGACGTCACTTTCATCGCAGACGATGCGAAGATCGGCGATCCCCATGTCAAGGTCGGGCTTGTGGCGGGCGACGGGGGAGCGGTGATCTGGCCGCAACTGATCGGGTTCCCGCGCGCAAAAGAATATCTCATGACGGGAACGCTTCTCACTGGCGCGAAAGCGGCCGAGATCGGCCTTGTGAATTACGCCGTTCCGCATTCCGAACTCGATGCGCATGTGGATGCATTTTGCGAAAAGCTTCTGAGGGGCGCGACAAATGCGATCCGCTGGACCAAGACGACGATAAATCTGGAGCTCAAGCGAATTGCAAACGCTCTGATGGATCCCGGGATCGCCTATGAGGCGATCACCGTGCGCTCGGACGAACATCGCAACGCCGTGAAAGCGATGAAGGAAAATTTAAAGAAGCAAGATTGAAGCGTAGACATTCTGTTGTCGTCGCGAATTGGGAGGATCAAATGCAAAAAAACAGGCGCGAATTTATCGGTGGAGCGCTGGGTATAGCGGCGCTTTCAAACTTCCCGATGCCAGCGATCGGGCAGAGCCGCCCGATCCGTATCGGCTGCATCACCAGCCTCGGAGGCGTCTATGCGCAATTCGGGGAAAATCATGTGCGCGGCATGCAGATGGCCGCGGCGACCATCAATGCCGCCGGCGGCATTCGCGGCCGCAACATCGAGATCGTCGTCCGTGACGATGCGCTGAAGCCGGACACCGCCGTCGCGGCGGCGCGCGAACTGGCCGCCGATGGCATCCGCATCTTCTCCGGTGGATTGGTGAGCGGCGCCGTGCTGGCTCTGAACGGCGTGATGAGCGAACTTGATTCCATTTTCATCAGCGCCGCCGCGCACGGAAACAACCTCACGCATCAGGACTTCGTCCGCAATTATTTCCGCGTGACGGACTATTCGGCCCAGCGCGTTGGCGCAGGCTCTCATCTGATGGCGCAGAAATATCCGACGGCGCGGATCTGGGGTTCAATTGCGCCGGATGCGGAAATCGGGCGCTCGGTGATGGAGGTTTGCAACTTCCGGCTGCCGGAAGCCTACAAGAAGCTGCACAACGCCGAAATCAAGATGACTGAAACGATCTGGGTCAAATTCGGCGCCACGAGCTATCGCAACGAGATCGCGCGGCTCGCTAGCATGGGAATTGATGGCCTGATCGTCGGCGTCGGCGGGGCGGACGAATCTACATTCCTGCAGCAGGCTGGCCAGCTTGGCCTGACTTCGCAGCTCAAGGGCTTCTACACGTCGGGGAGCGAATTTCTCGGCGCAATCGCGTTGAAGAATCGGACGCCCGCGAATTACTGGTCGGGATTCCACTGGTACTACGGCGCCTATCCCGACAATCCCATCACCAAATCGGTCGTCGAGACCTTCCGCGCCAAGGGTTACGGACAGCATCCCGATGGTTTCGTGGGGATGGCGCACAGCGCGGTGCTCGCCGTTGAAGCTGCGATGAAGAAAGGCGCTGGCGAGGCGAGCAAGGAACTCATTCCGGCGCTCGAAGGCCTGACGTTCGATTCAGTGAAAGGGCCTATCACGCTTCGGAAGGAGGACCATCAGGCGATCTGCGACGTGAACTATGCGCAGCTCGGTCCGGCCAACAATGCGGACGGCTGGGAGGTCGTGAGCTTCGCCCGGGTCGACGGCAAAGACTTCGCCGGCCCGCCGACCCCCGGCGTCGCTCTCAAATTCGGATAAGCTGGATTATCCGCCGGCGCGAGATCGCCGGAGGATGATCGCTGTGCGACTGGAACATCTTGATGACCGCGTTGGATGAAAGGCTCGCCGCATTTCGAGGCGGAAAGCGTTATATGAAGATTGATGGGCGCGGCCTGGGTGAAATCGCGCGCGAATTGACGGCCGAAGACCCAGACCGCGTTCTGGTCGTCGATGGGACGCGCGCGTTGACGCGAGCCGAAATGCTGGACGCGGCGCTGCGTCTTGGCGGCGCGATGCAGGCGCAGGGCCTCGCTCGCGGCGCCTCCGTCGCGTTCCAACTGCCGAATTGGTGGGAGGCCTGCGTTGTTAATCTGACAGCGGCGCTCTTCGGCTATCGATTGGCGCCGTTGCTGACGATTTATCGCGCCGCGGAGCTTGGCGTGATGTTGCCTGCATGCGCCGTCGAAGCGATCTTTATTCCCGAGCGGTTTCGCGGTGCGGATTTCCCCGCTTTGATCGCGAGCTTGTCTTATCAGCCGCGCCACATCTTCATTGTGCGCGGCGACGGCTCAAATGCGCACAGCTTCGAGAATCTGATCAAACACGCTCCAGGTGAGCCAGAGCCGGCGTCGGCCGGTGATATGAAGATGGTGCTCTTCACATCGGGAAGCACGGGCCGGCCGAAGGGCGTCATTCATAGCCATGGCGCGGTTGACGTGCTGATCCGCGCGACCGGCGCGTTCTGGGAGACGGGCGAGGGGGATCGCCTTTATATTCCGTCGCCAATCGGCCACATCGGCGGATCGATCTACGCTTTCGAATTTCCCTGGATCACCGGTTGCGTCGCGCTTCTAGCCGAGAGCTGGCAGGCCGATGAGGCGGTGGCGGCGATTGATCAGCATCAGGCGACCTTCATGGCGGGCGCGACTCCCTTCCTGTCGGGTTTGATCGACGCTGCCGAACGCGCCGGCTCCCGCCTGCTGTCTTTGCGTCGATATATCTGTGGCGGCGCCAGCGTGCCGCCCGAACTGGTGCGCCGCGCGCTCAGACAATTTCCGAACGCCACTGTCTCACGCGCTTACGGCTCAACGGAAGTTCCGCTGATTTGCCCGGGCTTGCGCACGCGCGGCGAAGCCGAAGCGCATGCGGATACGGACGGCGAATGCGCGTCCGACATCCAGATTCTGGGCGATCAGGGAACTGAAGCCGCGGAAGGGGCCGCAGGCGAGATCGTGGTGCGCGGGCCGCAGATGTTTCTCGGCTATCTCGATCCGAACGATGACGTCGACGCGTTCACGGAGAACGGCTTCTTTCGCATGGGTGACCTTGGCCGGCGCATCGACGGGCGCTACCTGGAAATCACGGGGCGAAAAAAAGATATCATCATCCGCAAGGGAGAAAATATAAGCCCGCTTGAAATAGAGAATGCTCTCGCGAGGCATGAGGCGGTGAAGCAATCCGCGATTATCGGGATGCCTGATGCATCCCGCGGCGAGATCGTGGTCGCCTTTGTGCTGCCGATCGAAGGGAAGCCTTTCAGCTTTCAGGACATGACGAGCCATCTTGAAGCGCTCGGTCTCGCGAAGCAAAAATTCCCGGAAAGGCTGCATGTCGTGTCGAGCCTGCCGGTCAACTCGATCGGAAAGGTGCAGAAGGCCGAGCTCAGGCAATTGGCCGCCGGCGCTGTGCAAGGCGACAACTGATGGCGTTCTATCTCTACGCTCTTTTCAACGGGCTCGTGCTGGGGCTCTCGATTTTTCTGGTCGCGTCGGGCTTGACCCTTGCGTTCGGCATCATGAAGATTTTCAACTTCGCTCACGGCGCGTTCTTCATGATCGGCGCCTATGCCGCGCATGCGATCACCGGTCAGGAAGCTTCGTCGCTGCCATTGTTCCTTCTTGCAGCGCTTCTGGCGGGGGGCTTGATCGGAAGCATCGGCATCGTCGCCGATCTCGCGATTTTCCGGAGATTGGCGGGCGTGCCGGCGGAATACACCTTGATGGGCGCGTTCGGCATTCTGCTGCTTTGCAACGGCTTGACCAAAGTCGTCTTCGGACAATCCGTCCACGCCGTCTATCCGCCGGAAGCGTTGGGCGGTTTCATAAATGTCGGGCGGCCTTTGCCAATTTATGGCCTCTTCATCATTGGCGCGGGCATTCTCGTCTTTCTCGCGCTCGAGATCGGTCTGAACCGCCTATGGTTTGGAAAGATGATTCTCGCCGTGGCCCGTGATCCATGGATGGCGAACGTTTCCGGACTGAGAGTGCAGCGCCTGAAGCTGATCTCCGTCGCGATCAGCTTTGCTCTGGCCGGGATCGCGGGCGGATTGCTTGTCGCCAACCAGTCGCTGTCTCTCGATCTCGGAAATTCCTATCTGCTTCCCGCTTTCTGCGCGGTCATTGTCGGCGGACTGGGCTCGATCCGGGGCGCTCTTGTTGCGTCCATCATCTTCGGGCTGGCGGAAAGCCTGAATTCGGTCGTTCTTCCGGGAATGCCGGGGATTGCGACTTACGCGTTGTTGATCGTTCTGGTGCTCATTCGTCCGCAAGGCCTTTATCCGGAGCTGTCGCGATGACGCGAGTCCCGGCTTTGGCTCTCGCGGCGCTGTTCCTGGCGTTCGTTTCCGCGCCTTTCTTGGTGCATCCCGGTCTCGTCTTCATTGCGGGATTCGCGATGATCGAGATCGTTTTCGCGCTATCCTGGAATATGCTTTTCTCTTATGCGGGGCTGGTCTCTTTCGGGCACGCGGCTTTCTTCGGCGTTGGCGCTTATGTGGCGGCGGCTGCGCTCCGATACGGCTACCCCGTGAACTTTCTGCTGGTTGTCGTGATATGCGCCGCGCTGGGAGCGATCGCGGCTTTTCTCGTGGCGTTGGTCGTTCTCCGCCGCGCTCACGGCATCCAGTTTTCAGTCTTGACGCTCGCCCTTTCGCAATTGCTGGTCTTGCTCATCGGATATTCCAGCTATTTCGGCCATGATGAGGGACTGTCGGCGATTCCACGCCCGGTCATGAACTTTGGCCTGTTCCTGCTCGATCTGAAAAATCCGATAGCGAATTACTACTTCGTATTCGCGATTTCTCTTATCGCGGTTGGGCTGATGTGGCTGATCGTCCACGGACATATCGGGCGCGCCATGCAGGCCGTCAGACTTGATCCCGAGCGAGCTGCATTTGTCGGCATCGATGTCTGGCGAATCCGCGTGCTGTCATTCGCCATTTCCGGCGCATTCGCAGCCGTCGCCGGCGCATTGCTTCCGCCCTGGGGGCAGATCGTGACGCCTGACTATGTGAACTGGCTGCATTCGGCGCAACCGATCTTTGCGACGCTGCTCGGAGGAGTGGGATTCTTCTGGGGGCCCGTCGTCGGTATCATTGGTCTCAGCGCGCTGAACTATTTCACGCGCACCTTTGTCGGCGTTTCGGAAATGCTGGTTGGCGCAAGCTTGCTGCTTGTTGTGCTGCTCGCGCCTCAGGGCGTTCTCGGTGCGATCCGAAGCCTGGCGCGCGCTCGACCCCAAACTGCTTCAGGAGAACAACGGTGATCCTCGACGCCCAGGGCATCGAGATGAGTTATGGCGCGCTCAAGGTGCTCCATGGCGTCAGTCTGCAGGTCGTCGAACGAGAGACCTTTGCGATCATCGGGCCGAACGGAGCGGGAAAGACGACGCTGTTCAAAGTCCTGACCGGCGAGCGTCCGCCCAGCGCCGGCATAATCAAATTTCGCGGCGAAGACGTCACGAGCCTCCCCGCGCACAAACGAGCCCAGAAAGGATTCGGGCGGACATTTCAGGTCTCGCGCATCTTCAACGAAGTCGATCTCAAGACAAATGTGCTGATTGCGATCGAATCCCGAATTCGTTCCGCTGGAGCGAATCCTGCGCCTTGGTGGCGCTGGACGCCCGCCGATACGGTGCGCATTGAGGCGGAAGAGATTCTGGAACGGTTTGGATTCGCACGGAGCCGCTGGAGCGATGAGGCGCAATATCTCTCGCATGGAGATCGTAAACGTCTCGAATTCTGCGTCACGCTTGCGACGCGGCCGGAAATCCTGATGCTCGACGAACCGACCGCCGGGATGTCGCCATCTGATCGAAAAGTTATGACGCAGCTTCTGGCGAAGTTGAAGTCCGAAACCGGCGTGACGATCGTGATGACCGAGCACGACATGGACATCATATTCGAACTCGCTGATCGGCTTATGGTCTTGAATTACGGTGAAGTGATCGCGGTTGGCGATCCAATTCCGGTGCGCGAAGATCCGACGGTGCGGCGCGTTTATCTCGGCCGCGGACATGGCCATGCTTGAAGTTCAGCGGCTGGACGCCTTCTATGGCAAGGCGCATATTCTTCACGGTCTGGCGCTGACATTGGCGGCGCGCGAGCGGGTTTCGGTCCTTGGACGAAACGGGGCTGGAAAATCGACGTTACTGAAGAGCCTGATGAATGCCGGGCCCATCGTAAATGGCGGCGTCAAGCTCGATGGCAAGGAGCTGGACGACATCAGCGCCAGTGATCGCGTGCGGCTCGGCATGTCGCTGGTGCCCGAGGATCGCCGGATATTCACGCATATCACGGTGGCTGAGAACATTCGCCTGGCGCAGATCGGGACCGAACGCGCCAGCGGTCTGCCGACCATCGACGAAGTCGTAGCGAAATTTCCGCTGCTGAGGGACCTTCTCAACCGGCCGGGCGGCCAGCTTTCCGGAGGTCAACAGCAGGTTCTTGCGGTGGCGCGTTCGATCGCAGCGCGGCCGCGTCTGATGCTTCTCGATGAACCAACCGAAGGTCTGGCGCCCGTCATCGTCGAAGACCTTGCTGAGAAAATTGTCGAAGCTTGTGACGCCTATGGAATCGCGCTTCTCCTTGTCGAACAGAGCGTTTGGTTCGCCCGGCAATGCACCTCGCGCGTGATGGTGTTGGACTCAGGCGCGTTGGTATTCTCCGGAAGTTGGGACGACTTCGACGCCTCGGCGTCGTTGCTTGAACGCTATCTGGCGATCTAGCGCGCACGCGCCTCGATATGTGTCCATGCTGCAGGATGCGTAACGTGAAGCAGGCGCTTGCCGCCGTGCAAAGATACTCCTTAGGACGGGATCAGTTTGCCTTTTGCGGCTTTGAGCAGAAGCCTCTTCCAAATCAAGATCTTTTCGCTTGAAACGATAGACTGGTGTGCGGCGATGCTCAACGCCAGCATCGTCGACCCTCTGGATCCGGGGATTGCGACGCCAAGTCCAAAGATGCCTTCGGCGACATGGCCCCAGCTTTCGGCAAATCCGGTTTCTCTTGTTTTCTTGACCAAGTCGCGCAGAATCGTCACGGTGGCGCTCGAATAGAGGGGTATATAAGGCTCGATCAAATCGATCGTATGCTCGCATTCTTCTTCCGCCAGGGAGGCGAGAATAGCGAGCGCTCCCGCCCCCAGTCCCAAAGGTCGGCGTTGACCCACCTCGACTGGCAACACGCGTACAACAGATGAGCCCGCGGCTGTGTCGAGGCAAACCGATTCGTTGCCGCTGCGGCCGATCAGATAGGTGGTGGCGCCTGTCTGGGTAGCGACTTCCTCCACGACGCGTCGCCATTTGAGAATGGCGTTCTGCAGAGGCTTCGCCGCCAATCCAAGCTCGAGCGTGAGATCTCCGATCGAATAATTGTGCGCGTCATCGCTCTGTGACGCGAGATTCTCCTGCACGAGGCACTGGAGAATCCGATGCGCAGTCGATCGCGACAAGCGCAGAGCCTCGCTGATGTCGCGTAATGTCGGACCCGGTCGAGGGTTAGCGGCGATATATCGAAGGACCGCAGCGGCCCGTTGGATCGCCTGCGCCCCATCGACCTTCTTTTCCTCTTTGCTCAATGTCTGACTTTCATCGCTGCACGGACGGCGCTTGGAAATTCATATATCCGCTCCTCGCCGCTTCAAAGTAGAAAGTCAGGCGGTGAGTGAAAATAGCCCTGCCGCCACGGAACAATCATTATTTTGGGTTCAAATCCCGCCGTTCATATGGCGACAGAGTCAAAAGCGACGAGTTGGAGAAGAGCGTTTCTCTTATCGTCACTTCGCGATCAAGCGCGGCGCAAGGTTTTCAAACGCGTCTTCGACGAGACCGACATGATGAAGCATCGCCGCATGCGCTTGACCTGCGTCGCCTCGAAGCACGGCCGACACCACAGCTCCGTGCTCTGCATGCGATAATGCCAGACGGCCTTGCGCACGGAATTGGGCGTGGCGGAAAGGCAGCAGGCGCCGCCGCAGTTTCAGCGCAATATCGGCCATGACGCTGTTGTGCGCGCCAGCATAGAGCGCCGCATGAAAAACGTCGTTTGCTTCGGAGTAGGCTTTCTGATTCTCCTCCCTGGCCATTTCTCCCATTTGATCATGAAGCGCTTGCAGCCGCCGGCGCTCGAGCGGCGTCATCGTGAGCGCGGCAAGACGCGCGCAGGTCGCTTCGATCTCCGCCATCGCGACAAACATCTCATCGAGTTGTTGGGATGTGATGCGGGTCACGGTCGCGCCGCGCCGCGGCTGGATCTCGATCAGGCCGCTTGACGCCAGTTCGCGCAGCGCCTCGCGCACCGGCGTTCGCGACACGCCAAAACGCGCTGCGATCGAATGCTCGTCGAGCCTAAGCCCTGGCGCGAATTCGCCGGTGACGATGGCGTCGGCGATTTCGGCGGCGAGCCGTTCGGCGCGCGTCTGTCGTTCCGGCTCGACCATATGCTTCCCGTCTCGCTCCTTAGCTGATCCGGCCGCCTTGCGGCGCCCATCTGCTGGGCGTCGGGGAGTGAAAATTTCGGCGCCGGCGCCGCACATTCATGCATGCAATTATGACGAATTGTATGCATGATTGGAATATCACATGCAATTGCGGAGTTGACGATGGATCGCCGCAAATTTCTCCAGTCGGCTTCCGCGACGATGTCGGGGACGCTCGCTGCGCCCTTCGTCCTCTCGCCCGCCAGGGCGCAGGCCCGGGCTGAAACGCTGCTGATCGTTTCCGAGAGCGGCCCCAATAACCTCGACATTCATGGCGTCGGCACGAATGTGCCGGGCTATGAGGCGTCTTGGAACTGTTACGACAGGCTCATCAGCCACGAGATGAAGACGGGCGCGAACGGCGCGCCTTATTATGATCGCGACAAGTTCAAACCCGAACTCGCCGAGGACATGAATGTCGGCGACATGTCGGTCACGTTCAAACTGAAGAAGAGCGCCACGTTCCACGACGGAACGCCGGTGACTGCGAAAGACGTGAAATGGTCGCTTGATCGCGCGGTGGAGGTTGGCGGATTTCCGACATTCCAGATGAGGGCGGGATCGCTGGAGAAGCCGGAGCAGTTTGTCGTCGTTGACGATCATACAGTCCGGGTCGATTTCCTGCGCAAGGACAGGCTTACGATTCCGGATCTCGCCGTGATTGTCCCATGCGTGGTGAATTCCGAGCTGGTGAAGAAACACGTCACCGCGAACGATCCCTGGGGCCTTGAATACACCAAGCAGAACACGGCTGGCTCCGGCGCCTACAAGGTGTCGAAATGGACTCCCGGAACCGAAGTGATCTTCGAGCGCAACGAGCAATGGCTGGGCGGCGCGCTTCCGAAGGTTCGTCGCATCATCTGGCGCATGGTTCCGTCAGCAGGCAACCGGCGCGCGCTTCTGGAGCGCGGCGACGCCGACATTTCCTATGATCTGCCAAACAAGGATTTCGCGGAGCTTAGATCAAGCGCCAGGCTCTCGATCATCTCGACGCCCTATTCGAACGGCGTCCAGTATATCGGCATGAATGTGAACAAGCCGCCCTTCGACAATCCGAAGGTGCGGCAGGCGGTGGCTTATGCGCTGCCCTATCAGAAGATCATGGATGCCGCTTTGTTCGGGCTGGCGGCGCCGATGTATGGCGCGCCCCTCGATCGCGCCACCGCAATCGCCTGGCCGCAGCCGCACCATTACAGCACCGACATCGCCAAAGCGAAGCAATTGCTCGCTGAAGCCGGCTACCCCAACGGCTTCGACACCACGCTGTCATTTGATCTCGGCTTCGCCATCGTCAACGAGCCGATCTGCGTGCTGGCGCAGGAGAGTCTCGCTCAGATCGGCATCAGAACCACGATCAACAAAATTCCCGGCGCGAACTGGCGCACCGAGCTCAACAAGAAAGAGATGCCGCTCTTCACCAACGTCTTTTCGGGCTGGCTCGACTATCCCGAATATTTCTTCTTCTGGTGCTATGACGGCCAGAATTCGGTCTTCAACACGTCGGGCTACAAGAGCTCGGCGATGGACGGATTCATCGCGGGCGCCCGCGCCGCCGCGGCGAGCGGCGACAAGGCCGCCTATGAGCGCGATGTGAAGGGCTTCGTCGATCTGGCGTTCGCTGACATCCCGCGGGTGCCGCTGTTCCAGCCCTACGTCAACATCGCCATGCAGAAGAATGTCGATGGCTACCAGTATTGGTTCCATCGTCGCCTTGACTACCGGGCTCTGACCAAGAGCTGACCGTCGCCCGACTTGGCGCGACTCCTGCTTATTTGCTTCCGCGGCCGGGCCGCGGGAAGGCCGCGCATCGCGCGGAACGGAGGGAATTTGATGGTTGATCGTCGCACGCTGGTCGGCGCAGCGCTGTCGGCGCCGTTTGTCACCCGGGCCGCGGCCCAGGCGCCGGCGCGCAACGAAACGCTGCTGCTCGTGCAGGAATATGGCCCGAACAGCCTGGATATGCAGGGCATCGGATCATCCCAGCCCGTGAACGGCGTCGCGCTGAACTGCTATGACCGGCTGATCCGCTTCAAGCCCACGCCGCTTCCTGATGGCGGCGGCGGCGCGTTCAACATGACCGACTTCGAGCCCGAGCTGGCCGAAAGCTGGCAGGTCGCGTCGGACGGCATGAGCGTCACCTTCAAGTTGAAGGACGCGGCCTTTCACTCGGGCCGCGCCGTGACGGCGAAAGACGTCAAATGGTCGCTCGCACGCGCCCTCGCCATTGGCGGCTTCGCCAAGACCCAGATGAACGCCGGCTCGCTCGAAAATCCCGAGCAGTTCGTTGCGGTCGATGAAAAGACCTTCCGCGTCGATTTCGTTCGCCGCGACAAGCTCACCCTCCCCAATCTCGCGGTGACCATACCTTTCGTGTTCGACAGCGAACTCGCGATCAGGAATGGCGGCGAGGACCCCTGGGCGAAGGAATGGCTGAAGAACAATGTCGCAGGCTCCGGCGCTTTCAAGGTGGAAAGCTGGAAGCCGGGCTCGGAAACGATCTATGTGCGCAATGACGCCTGGAAAGGCGGCAAGCTGCCCACGCTTCGGCGCATCATCGCGCGCGACATCCCGTCGCCCGCGACCCGGCGGGCGCTGATCGAGCGCGGCGACGCCGACATCTCCTACGGTCTTCCGCCGAAGGACTTCAAGGATCTCGCCGATGGCGGCAAAGTGAAGGTCGTGGGCGTGCCGGTGCCGAACGCGCTCTGGTATCTCGCGCTCAACGCGGCGACAGGCCCGTTTACGGATGTGCGCCTGCGGCAGGCCGTCGCCTGGGCGATGCCTTACGAGAAGATCCTCCAGGCGTCGCTGTTCGGTCGCGGCGTCGCCATGTGGGGTGGGCCGGAAAATCCGGCTCCCGCCTGGCCGACGCCATTCCCCTACAAGACCGATATGGCGAAAGCGAAGGCGCTGGTTTCGGAAGCCGCGCCCGGCGGCGTCAAGACCGCGCTGATCTTCGACACCGGCGCCGCGACCATCGCGGAGCCGATGGCGGTTCTCATCAAGGAGGCGCTTGCGCCGATCGGGATCGATGTCGAATTGACGAAAATTCCCGGCGCGAATTTCCGCGGCGAACTCAACAAGAAAATTCACCCCATGGCGATCAACCGCTTCGGCGGCTGGCTCGATTTTCCCGATTATTACTTCTTCTGGAATTTCCACGGCGCCAATTCGATCTTCAACATCTCGAGCTATCAGAGCGCCGCAATGGACAAGCTGATCGATGCGGCGCGCTTCACGCAGGACCCGGCGGCCTACAAGGCCAATGTCGAGGCTTTCATCGCTCTCTCGCAGAAGGACGCGCCGGTCATCCCGATCGCTCAGCCGCTGCATGACGTCGCGATGCAGAAATCGATCGGCGGTTATCAGTTCTGGCCCTGTCGTGAGCCGGACTTCCGCTATCTCACCAAGACCTGACGCGCGGCGGGGAGGGCGACATGCTGAAAACCATCGGCGACCGCCTCTTGACGACGATCCCCGCGATCATCGGCGTGATCGTTGTCAGCTTCCTGCTGACGCGCATTCTTCCCGGCGACACCGCATCCTATTTCGCCGGCCCGGCGGCGACGCCGCAGGCGATCGAACAGATCAGGAAGCAGCTCGGGCTTGATCGCCCGCTGCCGGAACAGTTCGCGCGCTATGTCGCGGATCTCGCGAAGGGCGATCTCGGGCAGTCGCTGACGACGGGCCAGCCCGTGGTCAGCGACATCAAATCGAGGCTGCCTGCGTCTGCTGAACTCACCTTGTTCGGCCTGATCATCTCGATGCTGGTCGCCGTGCCGATGGGCATCGCAGCGGCGGTGCGGCAGGGGTCTTTCATCGATCACGCCTGCCGTGTCGTGGCGACCGCGGGGGTCTCGCTGCCCGTGTTCTTCACCGGGCTTCTTCTCGTCTATATCTTCTATTTCGTGCTCGGCTGGTCGCCGGCGCCGCTTGGCCGTCTTGACGTCTTTTATTCGGCGCCGCCTTCGGTCACGGGCTTCTATCTGATTGACAGCCTTATCGCGGGCGACGGCGGGACCTTCCGCGCGGCGCTGTCGCAGATTCTTCTTCCGGGCCTGACGCTTGCGGTGTTTGCGCTTGCGCCGCTCGCGCGCATCACCCGCGCCTCGATGCTGGCGGCCTTGTCATCGGAGTTCGTGCGCACAGCGCGCGCATCGGGCCTGACGCCGCGCACGGTGATCCTCACCTACGCCTTTCGCAACGCCATGCTGCCGGTGATCACCACGCTCGGAATGGTGTTTTCCTTTCTGCTTGGCGCGAATGTGCTGGTCGAGAAGGTCTTCGCCTGGCCGGGCATCGGCTCTTACGCGGTTGAGGCGCTGATCGCCTCGGATTTCGCGCCGGTGCAGGGGTTTGTCCTTGCGATGGCGGTTCTCTATGTCGGGCTCAACCTCCTGATCGATCTCCTCTACGGCGTGATCGATCCACGCGCGAGGGCCGCGGCATGACCGCCGTGCCCGGAGATCTCGCTTCGACGCCTGCGCGTCCGAAGACTGGCGCCGCCGCGACGCTCGCCCATGCGCGACATGTGCTCGCCGAAAATCTCGTCACCGCCTTCTCTTTTGGCCTGTTCGTTTTCATCGCGCTGGTCGCGTTGATCGGACCATGGATCGCGCCCTACGATCCCTTGGCGAGCGACACTGCGTCCGCGTTGCAGGCGCCGAGCTGGCGTCATCCTTTCGGGACCGATCAGATCGGCCGCGATATCCTCGCGCGAGTGATCGTCGCGACGCGGCTGGACCTCACCATCGCCGTCTGCTCGGTTGCCCTCGTCTTCGCGCTTGGCGGCCTCGCCGGCATCGCGGCGGGCTTCTTCGGCGGCTGGACTGACCGCGTTGTCGGGCGGATCGCCGACACGATCATGGCGTTTCCGCTTTTCGTGCTCGCGATGGGCATCGTCGCCGCGCTTGGCAACACCGTGACCAATATCGTTATCGCCACTGCGATCGTGAATTTTCCGCTTTATGCGCGACTCGCGCGATCGGAGGCGCAGGTGCGCCGCAACGCAGGCTTCGTGCTCGCGGCGCGCCTTACCGGCAACAGCGACTGGCGCATCGCGCTGACATCGATCCTGCCGAACATCCTGCCGATCATGATGGTGCAGATGTCTCTCACCATGGGCTATGCGATTCTCAACGCCGCCGGCCTGTCATTCATTGGCCTTGGCGTGCGGCCGCCGACCCCTGAATGGGGCATCATGGTCGCCGAAGGCGCAGGCTTCATCGTCTCCGGCGAATGGTGGATCGCGCTGTTTCCCGGCCTCGCGCTCATGCTCGCCGTCTTCTGCTTCAATCTTCTCGGCGATGGTCTGCGCGATATCGTCGATCCGCAGCGGCGCACATGAGGGGGCGTGAATGACCGGCCTCCCGCTTCTCGACGTTCAGAATCTCAGCGTCGAATTCGCCACGCGGCGCGGCGTCGTCAGCGCGGTGCGGCAGGTCGATATCAGCGTGGGGAAGGGTGAGACCGTCGGCGTCGTCGGCGAATCCGGCTCAGGCAAATCCGTGACCTCTTACGCCGTGATGCGCATTCTGGATCGCGCCGGCCGCATCGCGGAAGGATCGATCCAGTTCTCCGGCCTCGACATGACTGCGATGCGCGAGCGCGATGCGCGCGACATGCGCGGCCGCGAAATCTCGATGATCTTTCAAAATCCGCGCGCCGCGCTCAATCCGATCCGGAAGGTCGGTCATCAAATCGAGGATGTGATGCGTCGCCACGCCATCGCAGGCTCGGGCGACGCAAAAGCAAAAGCGATCGAGGCGCTGGAGCAGGTGCGCATCGCGCGCGCGACCGAGCGCTATCACGCCTACCCCTATGAGCTTTCCGGCGGCATGTGCCAGCGCATCGTGATTGCGCTCGCGCTCGCCTGCAAACCCCAGCTTCTCATCGCGGACGAACCGACGACGGGCCTCGACGTCACGACGCAGAAGGCTGTGATGGAGCTTATCACCGAGCTGACGCGCGAGCGCGGCATGTCGACGATTCTCATCACTCACGATCTCGGACTCGCCGCCGCCTATTGCGACAAGGTCGTGGTGATGGAAAAGGGCCGTGTCGTCGAAACCGCGGCGTCCACGGACATTTTCAGGAGGCCGCAGCATGACTACACGCGCAAGCTGATGCGCGCGACGCCGCGGCCTGGCGTCAGGCTCGCCGATCTCCTGCCAGAGGGCTCGTCCGCGCCGCAATCGTCGGCGCAGCCCACAGCAGGCGAAGTGCTTCTTTCGGTTGACAATCTGGTCAAGGAATATCCTCGGAAGGACGCTACGAAAACACTTGCGAGGCTCTTTGGCCGCAAGGAAGAAAGCGACGAGAAGCCATTTCGCGCCGTCGATGGCGTTTCGTTCGACGTGCGCGTGGGCGAGACGGTCGGTCTGGTTGGCGAATCCGGCTGCGGGAAGTCCACCACCTCGACCATGGTGATGCGCCTGCTCGATCCGACGTCGGGAAAGATCACATTCAAAGGTGCGGATATCGGCGCGATCCCGGCGCGCGACTTCGCGCGTCACAAGCTGCGGCCGAAGATTCAGATGGTCTTTCAGGATCCGACCGACAGCCTCAATCCGCGCTATACCGCCGCGCGCGCTATCGCCGACCCGCTTTATCGCTTCAGCCCGGAGATGACGCGCGACGCCGTGCGCGCGCGCTGCGAGGAGCTGGCGCGTCTTGTTGGCCTGCCGGTCGATCTGCTCGACCGCTTTCCGCATCAATTGTCTGGCGGACAAAAGGCGCGCGTCGGCATCGCCCGCGCCATCGCGCTCGATCCCGATCTTGTCATCCTCGACGAGCCCACCGCGGCGCTTGACGTCTCTGTGCAAGCCGTCGTGCTCAATCTGCTGGCGGAGCTCAAGGCCACATTGCGCATGAGCTATCTCTTCGTCAGTCACGACCTGCATGTCGTGCGATTGCTGTGCGACCGCGTGATCGTGATGCGATCGGGGTCGATCCTCGAACAGGGATCGGCCGCGGACGTGATCGACCGGCCTTCGGCCGCCTACACGCGCGAATTGATCGACGCCATTCCTCATCCGCCGGTGTGATTCCATGACAGGCGCTATCGCTCGCAAAGACACAGCCGTCGCAATTGCAGCGCAGCCTTATCCTTTCATGCTGCGGCGCGAAGCAGCGGCTCTCTTGATCATCGATATGCAGCGCGATTTTCTTGAGCCGGGCGGCTTCGGTGAAATGCTCGGCAATGACGTATCGCAGCTTCGCCGAACCATCGAGCCGAACCAGAAGCTGCTCGCGGCCTGGCGCACGGCCGGGTTGATGGCGATGCACACGCGCGAAGGCCACCGTCCCGATCTTGCCGACCTGCCGCCAGCGAAGAAGGAACGCGGCAAGGGCGCGATGACGATCGGCGATCGCGGACCCATGGGGCGCATCCTCGTGCGCGGCGAGCCCGGTCATGACATCATTTCCGAACTCGCGCCGCGAGATGGCGAGCCGGTCATCGACAAGCCGGGAAAAGGCGCATTCTTCGCGACCGATCTGCATGCGATCTTGCAGAACAGCGGCGTGTCGCAGCTTGTCGTGACGGGGGTGACCACAGAGGTTTGTGTTCACACGACCGTCCGCGAGGCCAACGATCGCGGATACGAATGCCTCGTGCTCGACGATTGCGTCGGCTCCTATTTCCCTGATTTCCACGCGACGGCGCTGAAAATGATTGCGGCGCAGGGCGGAATCTTCGGCTGGGTCAGTTCGTCAGACAAGGTGATCGAGGCGATCACCGAATAGCGGAGCATCATTGCAGCGGCGAATATCGAGGAGGCGATCATGGCGACAAGCGCAGCGTTATCGACAAGACAGCCGGCGATCTGGACGCCCGGCGACTGGAATGCGTTCTTCGGATTCGGCACCAACATTCTCGTCAACATGCTGACGCTCACGGCGCTGCTGCGCTTCGTGTTGAAGATGCCAGACTCGATCGTGTTCGGCCGTATTCTGCCTGCGGTCGGGCTGATGATGTGCCTTTCGACGCTGTATTACGCCTATCTCGCCTGGAAGCTTGCGCGTGATACGGGCCGCTCCGATGTTTGCGCGTTGCCCTCGGGCATCAGCGTGCCGCATATGTTCATCGTCGTCTTCGTGATCATGCTGCCGATCACGCTGAAGACGGGCGATCCGGTGAAGGGTTGGGAAGCCGGGCTCGTCTGGGTCTTCTTCCAGAGCTTCATCCTGATGATCGGCGGCTTCATCGCGCCCTATATCAGGCATATCACGCCGCGCGCCGCGCTGCTCGGCACGCTGGCGGGCGTGTCCGTCACCTTCATTTCCATGCGGCCGGCGCTGGAGATGTTCATGACGCCGGTGATTGGCCTCACCTGCTTTGCGATCATCCTTGTGAGCTGGTTCGGCGGCGTGAAATATCCGAAAGGCGTTCCCGCGGGTCTCGTCGCCATCGCGGTCGGCATGGCCATCGCGTGGGGTTCGAACATCTTCGGACTTGGATTTGGCGGCCTGAGCTTCGGAAAGGTTGGCGAAGCCTTCTCCAATTTCGGCTTCTCGGTCCCGATTCCGGCGGCGGGACATGTATTCTCGGGATTCGAATTCCTCGCGATCATCCTTGTCACGGCGATACCCTTCGGCATCTATGACCTCGTCGAAGCGATGGACAATGTGGAAAGCGCCGAAGCGGCGGGCGATCACTATCCGACCACGCGCGTGTTGACGGCGGATGGCGTGGTCAGCCTCATCGGCTGCCTGATGGGCAATCCGTTCATCAACGCCGTCTATATCGGCCATCCCGGCTGGAAAGCGATGGGCGGGCGCATCGGCTATTCCGCCGCCACCGGGCTCATGGTCATTGTGCTGTCCTGGTTCGGCATATTGCCGCTCCTGCTGGCGTTGATCCCGGTGGTCGCGATTTCGCCGATCCTGCTTTACATTGGCATGTTGATTGGCGCGCAGGCGTTCCAGACGACGCCGCAGACCCATGCGCCGGCGATCGTGCTCGCGCTGACGCCGCATCTCGCCGCCTGGTGCAAGACGCTGATGGATGGCGCGCTTGGCGCCGCCGGCACGAACGCCGCGGCGGTGGGTTTCGACAAGATGGCGATGAATGGCGTGCTCTATCACGGCCTCGAAGTGCTCGGCGGCGGCGCCATTCTTGGCGGCCTGCTGCTTGGCGCGATTGGCGTCTTCACCATCGAACGCCAGTTCGAGAAGGCGTCCGCCTTTGCTGCGGCGGCCGCGGCGCTGACCTTCTTCGGCTTCATGCATGGTGAAACGATCGGAGTCGCCGTGACTCCGTCGGTTGCGATCGCCTATGCGATCGTCGCGGCGTTCCTCTATGCGCTGGCGAAATACCCGCAGGCGGTGAGCGGCGGTTTGGCCATCGAGCCGCAGAAGGCCGTCGCGCCGGCTCCGGCGGAATAGGCAGGCGCATGCGAGCGAATTTTAGTACAAGGCTTCATGGCAGACCTGTCTCTTGATCTCTTGAGTCTTCGCGCGGCTTTTCGCGAAGGGCTCGATCCGGTTGCTCTCATCGATGCGGTCTATGACCGCATCGACGCGTCGGGCGACCCGGGAATTTTCATCAGCCTCGTCCCGCGTCATGAGGCGAGGAAGGCGGCCGCGGCCCTGGGCGGCAGAGAGAAAGGCCCGCTCTGGAGCATTCCCTTCGCGGTCAAGGATAATATTGACGTCGCGGGCCTTGAGACCACCGCCGCCTGTCCGACTTTTGCTTATCGTCCGGCGGCGCATGCGCCGGCGGTCGAGAGGCTGATCGCGGCCGGCGCGATCGTGATCGGCAAAACCAATCTCGATCAGTTCGCGACCGGTCTTGTCGGCGTGCGCACGCCCTATCCCGCGCCGAAGAATCCGTTCGATCCCGCCATCATTCCCGGCGGATCGAGCTCGGGATCGGCGGTCGCGGTGTCGCGAGGGCTCGTCAGCTTCGCGCTCGGCACGGACACGGCCGGATCGGGGCGCATTCCCGCCGGCCTCAATAATATCGTCGGACTGAAGCCGTCGCTTGGCGCGATTTCCGGTCGCGGCATGGTTCCGGCATGCCGGACCCTCGACACCATCTCGATCTTCGCGCTCACCGTTGATGACGCATGGAATGTCTTTGAGGTCGCAGCGGGCGAAGACCGCGACGATCCCTATTCGCGGCCATTCGCTCTCTCGCCGGTAGGCGCTATGCCTCCGCGTTTGAGATTGGGCGTTCCGCGCGAGGAGGATCTCGACTTCTTCGGCGACAGGGCGGCCGAGCGCGCATGGCGCGCCGCTCTTGAAATCGCGCAATCAGCGGGCGCGTCGTTCGTCCCCGTCGATATGCGCCCGTTCCGCGCTGTCGCGCGGCTTCTCTATGAAGGCCCTTGGGTCGCTGAGCGCCACGCCGCGACGCGGCAATTTCTTGCGACGAATCCCGATGCGATGCTGCCTGTCACACGCGGCATTATCGAGGGTGCGCTCAAATTCTCTGCGACGGACGCCTTCGCCGCGATCTATGAGCTCGCGCGTCTCAAGCGCGAAACAGATGCAGCGCTTGCCTCGCTTGATGCGCTGTTTGTCCCCACCTTGCCGTTGGTCCCGAAGGTCAGCGACCTTATCGCTGATCCGCTGACGCCGAACGCCCGGCTCGGCTCCTTCACGAACTTCGTCAACCTGCTCGATCTCGCGGCGCTGGCAATTCCTTCGCCGATGCGCGATGATCATCTGCCCGCGGGGGCGACGCTGATCGCGCGGCGTGGATCGGACGCGATGCTCGCTTCGATCGGCCGCACACTGCACCATAAGGCGGACGTCACAATGGGCGCGACGGGCGTGCGCTTGCCGCCGCTCGCGCCGCCGTCTCCGCAAACCGATGACAGGATCGAACTTGTCGTTGTTGGCGCCCATCTCTCGGGAATGGCGCTCAATCATGAACTGACGTCGCGCGGCGCCGCTTTCCGCAGGGAGGCAAAAACAGAGGCGAGCTATAAACTTTATGCGCTCGCCGGCGGTCCGCCGCGACGGCCGGGACTTCTGAGAACAACGAAAGGCGCAGGCGCCGAAATTGCGGTCGAGATATGGGCGCTCGCGCCTGACGCGTTCGGGCGATTCGTCGCCAGCATTCCTGCCCCCTTATCAATCGGAACGATCAAGCTCGCCGATGGATCCGCCGCGAAGGGGTTTCTCGTCGAAGCGGAGGGCATCGTTGACGCAGAGAACATTTCGCATTTTGGCGGCTGGCGCGCCTATGTCGCACATTCGACCAGCACAATTGAGACCCTATCGTGAAGCCTGAAGACATCGACATCGACGCCTATATTGCGGTTGCATCCGCTGCGATCGGACTGACGATCGATCCGCAATATCGCGACGAGGTCGCGCGGCAGTTCGGGTTGCTTTTGCGCGCGGCGGCGCTCGTCGATGGCGCCGACGGCGTGACGCGGCTTGAAGAGCCTGCTCCGATCTTCACGCCCGGAGCGCGCGGATGAGTCGCGCGCCGGGCTTTGCTTTTGAGATCGCCAACTCTGTCTCACGCGGTGAGACGTCCGCGTCCGGCATCGTCGAGGACGCGTTGTCGCGTATCGACGCTCGCGACCGCGATGTCGGCGCATTCACGGATGTCGTTGCCGAACGCGCGCGGCGCAAGGCTGCTATTATAGACGCCGATCGCGCCGCCGGCCGCGCGATAGGTCCGCTCGCCGGCGTGCCGTTTGCGGTCAAAAACCTTTTCGACGTCGAAGGGCTTCCCACCCGCGCCGGATCGAAGATCAATCGCGAGCGATCGCCAGCCGCGCGCGACGGCGCGCTCGTGCGCAAGCTGGAGGGCGCGGGCGCGATTCTCCTCGGCGCGCTCAACATGGGCGAATACGCCTACGATTTCACCGGCGAAAACGCCCATGACGGCCCCTCGCGCAATCCACATGATCTGACGCGCATGTCCGGCGGCTCGTCCGGCGGCTCGGCCGCAGCCGTCGCCGCGGGCTTTGCGCCGCTGTCGCTCGCCTCCGACACCAATGGATCGATCCGCGTGCCGTCTTCTTTCTGCGGTTTGTTTGGATTGAAGCCGACTTACGGCCGCCTGTCGCGCGCCGGAACTTTTCCCTTTGTCGATAGTCTCGATCATCTCGGGCCAATTGCTCGCTGTGTGAAGGACCTCGCGCTTTCCTATGATGCGATGCAAGGGGCGGATGCGGACGATCCCGCGTGCCAACCGCCGGGACATGCTCCGACGCTGCGTGAGATCGAGCTTGGCGCCAACGGGCTGCGCGTCGCGATCGCCGATGATTATTTTGCGCGTGGTGGATTTCCAGAAGCGTTTGCGGCGGTCGAGCGTGTTGCAAATGCGCTGAACGCGACGCGGCGCGTCGTCTTTCCCGAGGCGGCGCGAGCGCGGGCCGCCGCCTATCTCATTACGGCAAGCGAGGGCGGCGCGCTCCATCGCCGCACGCTTGCGGCGCGCGCCGCCGACTACGATCCGGATACGCGCTGCCGGCTCATGGCCGGCGCCATGATCCCGACGGCTTGGATCAATGACGCGCAACGGTTTCGTCGCTGGTTTCATGATCGCGCGCTGGAGATCTTCCGCGATGTCGACATCGTCATTGCGCCTGCGACGCCATTTTCCGCGCCGAAACTCGGACAGAAGAGTTTCATGCTTGATGGCTCCGAGATTCCCTTGCGGGCCAATATTGGCGTGTTCACGCAGCCGATTTCCTTCGTCGGTCTGCCGGTCGTCGCAGCGCCCGCCGCGGCGTCAGGCGAGGCGCCTATTGGCGTGCAGATCATTGCAGCGCCCTGGCGCGAGGATCTCGCGCTGAGAGCAGCTTTCGAACTTGAACGCACAGGCGTCTCCCGCGCCCCCGTCGCCGCGTCTTTTGCCTGAGGTCATGATGGAAATCGACATTCCCGAGGTGAAGGCCGAGGTTGAAGCCGTGTTCCGACGCTATGAGACGGCGCTCGTCGACAACGATGTGGATACGCTCGATGAGCTTTTTCACAGGGATGCGCGCACGCTGCGCTTCGGCGCCGGAGAGAATCTGTTTGGCTATGACGCGATCGCGAATTTCCGCGCCGCGCGCTCGCCGGCGGGGCTCGCGCGCACGCTCGAAGGTACGGTTATCACTACATTTGGCTGCGATTTCGCGACCGCCTCGACGCTATTTCGGCGCGCGAGCGTGCCAGGAAAAGTAGGTCGACAAACGCAGACATGGGTGAGGTTTGCGGATGGCTGGAAAGTAGTTGCGGCGCATGTCTCACTGATTCAGGAAACGAGCGAGCGTTGACCGCGTTGCAGGCTGCGCGCTCGCTTGCATCATCTCATATGAAGCTCAAGCGGAATGTCGCTCAACAGCTCCGCGGCGCCTTCCGTGATGACGAAGGTCTGGCCAAGTCCCGCGGCAAGTCCGGTGCGCGTATCCGGGATCATGATATGGACGAACAGCACCATGCCCGGCTGCATGATCAGAGGATTACCGCTGTAGAT
This sequence comes from Terrirubrum flagellatum, assembly GCF_022059845.1. GTDB lineage: Bacteria > Pseudomonadota > Alphaproteobacteria > Rhizobiales > Beijerinckiaceae > Terrirubrum > Terrirubrum flagellatum. Next base: position 358,267 of record NZ_CP091852.1, read on the forward strand.
CATCGGCGGCACATCCATCCAGGTGGGGCGGAAGGTGCAGCCGAGCGAATAGCCGCAGGCGGCGAAGCGCTCCTTGGCGAAGCCGGCGGCGTCGAGCACGCGGCGATGAATGTCATCGAGCGTTCCAAGCTCGCGGCCAGCGCGGGCGGACGCAACGATTTCGTTCAGCGCGTCGGCTGCAACCTTGATCATGTCCTCGTGTCGCGGATCGACCTTGCCGATGGCGACCGTGTGCTCGATGCAGACGTGATAGCGGCAATAGGACGCGCCAAGTTCGATCATCATCTGATCGTTGGCGTCGAGCCGCCGAGGGCCACCGACGCCGCGGCCATAGAGAGCGCGCGGGCCTGAATTCACCAGCGGACCGCCGGCCGGCATGTCGCCGCCGGCGGCGAGCATCGCAGCGATGCCTGCGGCGGTCGCTTCGCTGTCGAGCGCGCCGGGGCGCGTCGCGCCGACCATCGCGTGCACCGCCGCATCCGCGAGCTTGCCCGCCTCGCGGACATAGACGAGTTCCGCCGATGATTTCATCAGACGCAGATTGCGCACGAGATCGGAGGCGTCCTCGAGCGCGCAGAATCCGTTGAGCGCAGATTCGACTTCGCGGCAATTCGCGCCCGTGAGGCCATAGGTCGCAAACTCGACGCCGACCTTCGCGCCCTCGCAGCCCAACTCTTCAAGAATGCCGCGCAATTCCAGCGCCGGCCGGACGCCCTCCGTGTTCAGCCAGATGCGGATGTCGTCATAGAGCGAAGAGACTTCCGCCTGCCGCAGATCGGGCCTGCGCGTCAGCAATACCGTCGGCTTCTCGTCGGCGGTGATCACGCCGACCTGAAAGAAAACATAGCCCGCGGTGTCGAAGCCGGTCAGATAATAATGGCTTTCCTGCGCGAACACGAGGAGCGCGGCGAGGCCGCGCCGCTTCATCTCGGCGCGCGCGTGGGCGATGCGGCTCTGATGCTCCTCGGCCGTGAAGCGCAAGGTGACGGAACGGCCGCCCGCAGTTTTCGCTGCGATTTCACTCATGATGGGCTCCTTCAGAATTCAGCGGGCGACAGCCGCGTCCGTTCGCATCGCCTCAAGCAGCGAGCGGGTGTAGGGATGGCGATGCTCCGCATCGAAATCTTCGGCGTCGAACAGATCGACAAGGTCGCCGCGATAGACGACCGCGATGCGATGGGCGATCTGGCGCACGAGATTGATGTCGTGCGTGATGAAGATGAAGGACGCGCCCGTGCGCGCGCGCAGATCGACCAGAAGCCGCGCGACAGACGCCTGCACCGACACGTCGAGCGATGACGTCACTTCATCGCAGATCACGAGTTTCGGCTCGGCTGCGAAGGCGCGCGCGATAGCGACGCGCTGCTTTTCGCCGCCTGACAATTGATGGGGGTAACGGTCGGCGAAGTCGGCAGGCAAACGAACCTGTTCGAGCAGCGCCGCGATCCGTTCCTTGATCTCCGAGCCCTTCGCCAGACCGTAAAGTTTCAGCGGCCGCGACAGGATCTCGCTCACGCGCTGGCGCGGATTGAGCGAGGAATCGGGGTGCTGGAACACGATCTGCGCCGACCGCCGATAAGTGCGATCCAGTGATGTCCGGCCAGTGAATGTGCGGCCGCTAAACTCAATCTCACCGGAGAAATCCTGCAATCCCGCGATCGCCTTGGCGACGGTCGATTTGCCGGAGCCGGACTCGCCGACCACGCCGAGAATTTCGCCTTCGCGCACGTCGAGATTGATCGAACGCGCGCCGATCACGCGTTCGCGCGCGGAGCCCATCAAGCGGCGGATGATCGACGTCTCGCCATAGCTCACGGTCAGATCGCGCATGCGCATCAGAGTAGGCGCGCCTGCCGATGGTCCCTTGTCGGCGAGTCTGACTTCGGGGCGCGGGATCGCGGCGAGCAACGCCTTCGTATAGTCGCGCTGCGGGCTGGCGAAAATGTCGGCCGTGCGGCCGCTCTCGACAATCTCGCCGCGATGGATCACGGCGACGTCATGGGCGACGCGCGAGACCAGCGCGAGGTCATGCGAGATGTAAAGCGCCGCAACGCCCGTATCTTCCTGGAGCTTGACGAAGAGATCGAGAATCTGCCGCGACGTGATCACGTCAAGTGCGGTCGTCGGCTCATCAAAAATGATGCAATCGGGATTGCAGGCGAAGGCGGTTGCGATCACCACGCGCTGCTTCTCGCCACCGGACGCCTGATGGGGATAGCGCTCCATCATTTCGGCCGGGCGCGCAATGCCGGTGCGCGCCAGCAGTTCCTGCCCCTCCGCAAGTGCGTCACGCTTCGACAATTTGCGGTGTCGGATCAGCACTTCGGCGATCTGGTCGCCAAGACGCAAGGTCGGATTGAGCGACGTGCTCGGATCCTGGAACACCATGCTGATGCGCTGCCCGCGAAGCGCCGCTATCTCCGACCGGCTCTTGGCGCGCAAACCCTCGCCGGAGAGGTAGAGCGAACCATCGCCTTCGCGCGCATTGGCGGGGAGATAGCGCATGATCGCCCATGCGAGCGAGGTCTTGCCGGAGCCGGACTCGCCGACGAGGCCCAGCGTGCGGCCTCTCACGACGGAGAGGTCGACTGATTTGAGCGCATGGAAAAGGCCGCTCCGCGTCGCGTAACTCAGCGAATAGCCCCGCGCTTCGAGCGTCGGCGGCGCTGGCTGCACGTCCGCCTTCATCGATGCGCCCTGGGGTCGATGAGATCGCGCAGCGCGTCGCCGAACAGGTTGAAGCCGAGCGCCGCGATGGCGATGGCGACGCCGGGGACTGCGACGCAGGCGGGATTGCGGAACATGAACTGACGCGCTTCGGCGATCATCAGGCCCCATTCCGTGCTCGGCGGCTGCGCGCCAAGACCGAGAAAGCCGAGCGTGGCGCCAAGCATGATGGCAAAGGAGACGCGGATGGTCGCTTCGATGATGATCGGGCCAATCGTGTTCGGCAGCACTTCGCGCAACACCACGTAGCCGCGAGATTCGCCGCGCGCGACGGCGGCAAGCACATAGTCGCGCGTCCGCACCGACAGCACCGCGCTGCGCGCGATGCGGGCAAGGCCCGGCGTGAAAGCGATGGCGACCGCGAGCATAGCGTTGCCCGTACCGCCGCCAAGCACGGTGACAATCAGCAGCGTGAAGAGAAGATCAGGCACCGCGATCAGCCCGTCGAGCAGACGCATCACGAGATTGTCGACTATTCCGCCGATCGAACCCGCCATGACGCCGATTGCGGCGCCGGCGATGACGCCGATCAGGGTCGCGCCAAGGCCGAACAGGATCGTCGCGCGCGCGCCATGCAGCAGGCGCGACAGGAGATCGCGGCCGAACTGATCCGTGCCGAGCCAGAATTGCGCCGAGGGACCTTGCAGACGCGATATCGTGTGGAATTGCTGGGGATCGTAGGGGGCGATCAGCGGTCCCAGCACGACAGCGAAAGCCACGAGGCCAAGCAGGATCGCGGCTGCGACTCCGGCCGGCCGCCTCAAATAATCACGCATAGCGGACGCGCGGATCGAGCGCCGCGATCACGATGTCGGCGACGAGGTTGGAGATGGCGTAGGTCGCGGCGAGCACAAGCGTTGCGGCCTGGATGACGGGGAGATCGCGATTCTGCAGGGCATAGATCATCAGCCGCCCGAGGCCTGGCCAGGCGAACACTTCTTCAACGACGAGAATGCCGCCGAGGAGATAGCCGACATCGAGCGAAATCACCGCCACCGCCGGCGCCATCGCGTTGCGTAGCGCGTGGCGGAGAACGACGGCGGTTTCGGATAGGCCCTTCAACCGTGCGGCGCGGACATAGTCACTCGCGAGCACGTCGGACATCTCGCTGCGCACCTGCCGCGCGATATGAGCCGTGAGGATGAGGCTGAGCGTCGCCGTCGGCAGCACGAGATGGGAGAGAAAGCCTGTCACGCTTTCATTGATCGGCGTGAAGCCGCCGGCGGGCAGAAATCCGCGCTCGGGGCTCGCGAAGATCACCAGCAGCAGCGTCGCCGTCACGAATTCCGGCAGCGCGGTGCCGATATAGGCGAAGAAGCTGATCACGAGATCGGTGAAGCCGCCGCGCCTGAGCGCCGAGAGAACGCCAAGCGGAATCGCGATCACAGTCACCGTGAGCAGCGACGCGGCCGCGAGCGCCGCCGAGCGCCAGAACGCTTCGCCGATCAGATGCGTCACCGGCTGCGACAGCCGCATCGACACGCCCCAGTCGCCACTCAGCGTGCGGCCGAGCCAGCGCAGATATTGAACATACCAGGGATGATCGAGGCCAAGCGAAAGTTCGAGCAGGCGGCGCTGCTCGTCCGTCGCATATTCGCCGAGGATCATCACCGCCGCATTGCCCGGCAGAATCTGCGTGATGGCGAAGACTGTCAGCGAAACGATCAGCAGGACGACAAGGATCGCGGCCAACCGCCGGATGAGGTAGGCCGCGTCCATTTCTCGCTCTTAACCCCGCTGCAGCCAGACATTCTCGACGTAGAAGTTCTTCGCGAGCGGATGCGCCGTCCAGTTCTTCACCACATTGCGGCTGGCCGTGAGAACGTCCTGGAAGAATGGAATGATCGAGGGCACATCCGTCATCATCAGGCGCTGCGCCTCATCATAGGTCTTGCGGCGCTCGGCGTCGTCGATCTGCGCCCGGCCTTTGGCGACGAGATCATCGAACTTCTTGTTGTTCCACGCCGTGTCGGCGAAGGCGGCGTCTGACGTGAAGAGCAGCGTGAAGGCGGCGTCCTCGGTCGACTGCATGCCCCAGTAGCCGATATAGAATTGGCCCTTGCGCCAGACATTGGCGAGATAGGTGTCGTGCGGAATGGTCTGCACGTCGATGTCGAAGCCGGCGGGCTTCGCCATTTCCTTCACGGCAATGCCGACCTGCGAGCGAATGGCGGGACGGTTCGAGCAGACGAGCGGAATCTTGAGCCCGTTGGGATAACCGGCTTCCGCCAGCAGTTTCTTCGCGGCGGCCGGATCATATTTCGGCGACGGCGAATCGAGCAGATAGCGATAGCCAGGCGAAATGCAGTTGTCGGCGGCGGGGCGGCCATAGCCTTCGAGCACGATGTCGACGAGCGTCGACCGGTCGACAGCCATCGCCATGGCGCGACGCACGCGCACATCGTCGAATGGCTTCTGATCTTGTCGCATGACGATGTTGACGAAACGCCCCGAAGGAACGCGCTGGCCGGTGACGCCAGGCGCAGAAGAGATGCGTTTGAAATCGGCCTGCTGCACTTCCAGCATGGCGTCCATGGCGCCCGACAGGAAGTTCGCGGATTCCGCCGCGAGATCGGGAAACAGATGCATCTCGACCGCGTCGAGATAGGGCTTGCCGGCCTGATAATAGTTCGGATTCTTGACGAGCCGCAGCATGCGCGCGCTGTCATAGGTTTCGACCTTGAAGGGGCCGGTGCCGATCGCCTTGGTGTCGAGCGTGGTCAGGGGCTGCTTCAAGAGTTCCGCCGAAACGATGCGCGCATTCGCGTGGGTCAGCGCCACCGGCAAATCGGCGTAAGGCGAGTTCAGCGCGAACTTCACTGTCATCGGATCAACCGCGGCGACATCAACAATCATGCTGAGCACAGCGCGCGCCGGCGAATTGCTCTTGACGTCGAGGATCGTCCTGATGGTCGCGACGACGTCTTCCGACGTGAAGGGCTTGCCGTCGTGGAAGGTCACGTTCGGCCGGAGCTTGAAGGTGAACTCCTTCGCGTCGAGCGTCGCGCTCCACTCGGTCGCAAGGTCGGGCATGGGGCGCATGTCGATGCCGAGCCGCGTCAGGCCGGAATAGAGCATGTCCATGGCGAGATATTCGGCGGGGCCGGAAATCTGCAGCACGTTGAGCTGCGCGACGCGGGTGGGGTGGCTGATCTTGAGCACGCCGCCGGGCTTCGGCGTCGCGGTTTGCGCAAAAGCCGGCAAGGTCGAGGCGGCGGCGAGCCCCGCGATCGCGCCGCGTCGTGAGATGTTCGATATCGTCATGACCCTTCCCCTCAAACGATTTCGGTCAATGCATCAGGCAGGCCAGTCAGCACCTCCGGCGCGCCTTCGGTGACGAGCAGTGTGTGGCCGACGCCCATGGCGTAGCCGGTGTCGCTGTCGCCGATCATCACGTGATAGAAGAGCGTCATGCCGGGCTGGCAGATCGTGGGATTGCCGGAATAGATCATCGGCGGCACGTCCATGCTGGTCGGCGCGAAGGTGCAGCCGACGGAATAGCCTGTCGCGCCGAAACGATGCGCCTTGAAACCGGCCCCGTCGAGGCCCGCCGCGTGGGCGTCGAAAATCTCGCCAAGCGTCGTTCCCGGCCGCGCGATCTCGGTCATCTTCGCCAGCGTGTCGCGGGCGGTCTGGTACATGTAGCGCTGACGCTCGCTCGCTTTGCCCAGGATGATCGTCCACTCCGTCTTCACGTTATAGCGGCGATAGGCGACGGGATATTCGACGACGATTTGATCGACGGGTTCGAGCCGGCGCGGCGCCGAGACGCCACGGCCATAGACGGCGCGACTGCCGGAGTTGAAGAGCGGCGCGTTGGGCGGCATGTCGCCGCCGCCTTCGAGAACCGTTTTGAGATAGGTCGCGGTCAATGACGAATCCATCACGCCGGGACGCGCCGCAGCGATGACATCGATCAGCGACTTGTCGAGCAATTCCGCCGCCTTGCGGGTGTACACGATCTCGGCTGGCGATTTCACCAGCCTGAGCCAGCGGATCATGTGGTCGTCATTGTCGAGCGTGCAGAAACCGGCGAGCGTCTTCTGCAGGCGCCAGAGGTTCCAGCCCGTGAGTCCGTGCGTGTTGAGTTCGACCGCGATGCGCTTTCCCTCAAGAGCCAACTCTTTCAGGATGTCCTTGAGTTCGCGCGCAGGGTTCGCGTCTTCAGCGTCCCACCACAGCCTGATGTCCTCGATCGTGCTGGTCTGGCGCGCCTGGAGAAGATCGGGCCGGCGCGTCAGCAGGACGATGGGTTTCTCGTCCGCGGTGACCACAGCGCACTGGAAGAAGACGAAGCCGCCGGTGTCGTAGCCGGTGAGCCAATAGTGACTCTCCTGCGCAAAGACGAGCATCGCATCGAAGCCACGCTCGCGCAGCGTGCTGCGCAGTTTCGCCTGCCGCGCCAGATGCTCCTCGCGACTGAACGGCAAGGTGGGAACGCCGGAAAACGCCATTGCGCCTTGCCTCCTCGCCTGAACGGCTTTGCCGTCAGGACCCCATTGCCCCGACGCTATTGCGTGGTATACCGTTCGTCAACCACTGGAATGCCTCATCCGTGACCACCACTGCACGATCTTCAGGCGCGAAGCATTGCGGCGGCCCGCTTATTGTCCTTACGCAGGCACGATGATTCTTTCTCTCCCAATCCTGACACGCTGATGCTGACGCCGCCCGACAAGCGCCTGGCGCTCCAGGCCTATGAGCAGGTGCTCGATCTCATCATGTCGAGGCGGATCGCGCCGGGAACGCTGCTGCAGGAGCGCAGGCTTGCCGAGCATCTGCAGATGTCGCGCACGCCGCTGCGCGACGCGCTGCTGATGCTGGAGGGCGAAGGACTTCTGATCCGGCAGGGATCCAAAGGCCTGCAGGTGAAGTCGATGAACGTGCAGGACTTCATCGAGAATCTCGCCGTGCGCAAATTGCTTGAGCCTGAGGCTGCGCGGCTCGCAAGCGGACGCATCGACCGTGAGCATCTCGACTCGCTCGCCGAGCGTCTTGCGGAAATGATTGCGCAGGCTTCCTCGAGCAGCGGCGCGCCCGACCGCGGCGACGTGCGCGCCATCGACGACGAATTGCATTCGGCGATCACCGAGGCGGCCGGCAACGCGCAGATGGCGCAGATCATCCGCACCTTGCGTCGCCAGACGCAGATCTTCGATCTGCGCAGCGTACCCGAGCGTTTTGAGGCAACCTGTCGCGAGCATCTCGCCATCGTCGAGGCGCTGCGCGACAACCGCGCCGAAGATGCGGCGAACGCCATGCGCACCCATCTCGACGGCGTGCGCCAGAGCATCATCGCGCGCCTGACCGGCGCGTGACCCGCGCTGCGATGACCGAGGCGCCCGACATCGCTCGAACGAAGCCCGAGGCCGCGCCCGACATTGCGCTCGCGTCGCGACTCTTCGAGGAGTTGCGCGCGCGCACGGCCGCCGACGAGGGGGTCACCCGCGCCTCCTATGGCGAAGGCGAACAGGCGGCGCATGCGATCGTCCGCCGCGAGGCGGAAAAGCTCGGCCTTGAGATCGCGACCGACGCTGCGGCGAATCTCTACATGACAATGCCGGGCGCAGAGCGGGAGCGCGCCATCTTCATCGGCTCGCATCTCGACTCGGTGCCGCGCGGCGGCAATTATGACGGCGCCGCAGGCGTTTTCATGGGCCTGTCAATACTGTCGGGCTATCGTCACGCCGGCGCGCAGCCGCCCCGCGACATCACAGTGATGGCGATCCGCGCCGAGGAAAGCACCTGGTTCAATTCCTCCTATATCGGCAGCCGCGCCGCATTCGGGCGGCTGCGCGCAGAGGAGCTTGATGGGCTCAAGCGCGCCGGGGACCAACGCACGCTCGCCGACTGCATCGCCGATTGCGGCGGCGATCCCGCCGCGCTGCGCCGCGCGCGCGCCCATCTCGACCCCAACCGCATCGCAGCCTTCATCGAGCCGCATATCGAGCAGGCGGAAGGGTTGGTCATCCGCAATAAGCCTTTCGCTGTTGTGACAGGCATTCGCGGCGCGTTCCGCTATCGCGAAGCGCGCTGCCTCGGCGTCTACGCTCATTCCGGCGCGACGCCGCGCGATGCGCGACGGGACGCGGTCGCCGCCGTGTCGGCCTTCGTCGTCGAAATGAACGCAGCATGGCGCGCGCGCGAGGCGGTAGGCGAAGATCTCGCGGTCACCTTTGGACAATTCGCCACCGATCCCGACGAGCACGCTTTCAGCAAGATCGCTGGCCGCGTCGATTTCTCGCTCGATGTGCGCAGCCAGTCAGCCGCCACTCTTGTAGCCGTGCGAAACGACGCGCTCGCGGTCATCGAACGCATCGCGCGTGAACATCAGGTGTCTTTCGATATCGGGCCGCTGACCACCACCGAGCCGGCGCTGATGGATCAGGGCGTCATCGACGCGCTGAAAAGCGCAGCAGGCGGATCGGCGCCGCTCGTGCCTTGCGGCGCGGGCCATGACGCGGCGGTTTTCGCCGCGATTGGCGTCCCCACGGGCATGCTTTTCATCCGCAACGCCAATGGCAGCCACAATCCGCGCGAGCACATGGCGATGGAGGATTTCGCCGCCACAGCGGCGGTGCTCTCCGACGCCTGCCTCTCCGGACGCCTGGCGCCGCGATGATCGACTGCGTCATCACGCAGCCGATCCATGAAGAGGGCCTCGCTCTTCTGAACGCTGCGGGATTGACGGTTCACGTCGCCGCCGATCCCGGCCTGATGACGCTTGCGCCGCATCTCGCGGACGCCCGCGCGGTGATCACGCGCAACGCCGGCTTCTCCGCCGCCATGTTGACGGCCGCTCCTCGCCTGGAGGTGATCGGCAGTCATGGCGCCGGCGTCGACGCCATCGATCTTTCCGCCGCTGAGGCGCGCGGAATCATCGTCGTGAATACGCCAGGCGCCAACGCGCAATCGGTGGCGGAGCTCGCATTCGCGTTGGTCTTCGCCTGCGCGAAGATGATCGTTCCGGCTGATCGCGCCGTGCGCGCCGACGATTTCAGCTTTCGATACCGCCAGACAAGTTTCGAGCTTCAGGGCCGGACTCTCGGCCTCGTCGGTTTCGGCGCGATCGGACGGCGCATGGCCGGGATGGCGAAAGCGTTCGGCATGAGGGTCGCTGTCTGCTCGCAGCATGCGAGCGCCGAAGATCTCGCAGAATGCGGCGCAGAATCCCTGTCGCTCGACGCGCTTTGCGCGCAGGCGGATATCGTCTCGCTGCACGGCCTCCCGCGCGACGCGGCGCGGTTCGATGCGGCGCGGTTCACGCGCATGAAGCCCGGCGCCGTTTTCATCAACACCGCGCGCGGCGCGCTTGTTGAGGAAGCCGCGCTGGCGCAGGCGCTTGTCGACGGACGGCTCGCTGCAGCGGGAATCGACGTGTTCGCGACTGAACCGCTCGATCGTCAAAATCCATTGCTCGCCGCCCCGAACCTTGTCATGACGCCCCATGTCGGCGGCTCCACCGAAGAGGCGCTGGCGCGCACCGCGCGCGAAGTCGCAGGCGACATCGTGCGCGTGCTGCGCGGAGAGAGCCCAAGGAACCCGGTGACGTCAGGACCAGCGAAGTGACGGCGACGGTCGGCGCCATGGCGCCACGCGTCCTCGATTGCGGCGACGGCGCCATCTCGGTCGAGTTCGGTGATCGAGTCGACGCCGCCGTGAACGCGCGCGTGCTCGCGCTCGACGCCGCGCTGCGCGACATCGATATTCCCGGCCTGATCGAGACCGTTCCGACCTATCGCTCCCTGCTCGTCTGCTTCGACCCCGTCGCCACCGATATCAACGCGCTGCGTGCGCTCATCTTCTCGCTGAGCGCAACAGGCGAACATGGCTCCGCCTCTGCGAGACGATGGCGCGTGCCCGTGATCTATGGCGGCGAATTCGGCGTCGATCTCGCGGAGTTCGCCGCGCGCCACAGCATGACGCCTGATGAAATCATCGCCGCCCATTCCGGCGCGATCTATCGCGTCTACATGATCGGCTTCATGCCGGGCTTCGCCTATCTCGGCGGTCTCGATCCCAGGCTCGAAACACCGCGACGATTGCAACCCCGCCTGAAGACGCCGGCGCAATCGGTGTCGATCGGCGGCGCGCAGGCGGCGGTGAGCTCCGTCGAGGCGCCAAGCGGGTGGCATCTGCTCGGGCGCACGCCGGCGCGCCCGTTCATGCCGGCTCGCGATCCTATCTTCCTGTTCGGCGCCGGCGATGAAATTCAGTTCGAGCCCATTGCAGCGACAGAATGGGATCAGCTCGACGCCGCCGCGGCGCGCGGCGAAATGGTCGCCTCCTGCGAGACGACATGAGCGATCTCATTGTCGAATCCTGCGGCGCGTCGACGACGCTTCAGGACGCAGGGCGCTTTCGATATCGCCGCTATGGCGTCTCGACCGCTGGCGCCATGGATTTGCATGCGCTGGCGCGCGCCAACGCGCTCGTGGGTAATGCGCACGATACAGCGGCGATTGAGTTCTGCCTGATGGGCGGCGCTTTTCGCATCGATGGCGGATCGGCGCTGATCGCCGTATCAGGGCCTGGCTGCATCGCCAGGATCGGCGCGCGCGAGATCGAACCCGGCATGTCCGCGCGCATGGAGCCAGACGATCGACTTACGGTCGGCCCCGTGCGTGACGGCGTCTACGCCTATCTCGCCATTACAGGCGGCTTCCTGCGCGCGAGAGACATGGAGAGCCTGTCGGTCCATCGCCGTTCCGGCATCGGCGGCCTGCCGCTTGTGGCGGGCGACCGTCTGCCGATGGCAGACAATCCTGATCAGCCGTTGCGGCGGCTGCCGCCTGAAACGCGTCACACGCCGGAGCCGATCCGCATCGTGCTTGGGCCGCAGAACGATCTCTTCACGCCGCGCGCCATCGAAACATTGACAACGCAGGAATTCAAAATCAGCGCGCAAGTCGATCGCATGGGGTGCCGGCTCGAAGGGCCTGAGATCGAGCACGCCGATGGATTCAACATCGTCTCCGACGGCATTGTCGCCGGCCATATCCAGGTTCCCGGCGACCGCCAGCCGATCGTGCTCCTGCGCGACAGCCAGACCACCGGCGGCTATCCCAAGATCGCGACCGTGATCAGCGCCGACATCGGCCGCTTCGCGCAATCGCCGCCCGGCTCCGCCGTGAAATTCCGTCTCGTGACGCGCGACGAAGCCGTCGAGGCGGCCAAAGAGATGCGCGAGAAGATCGACGCGCTCGCCACCCTCGCGCGACCGGTGGAGGATCAGTCCGCGAAGGACATGCTCTTCGCCGCGAACCTCATCGGCGGCGTCGCCAACGCTTTTGATTTCGAGCCGCGCTGGCTCGACTGATCAGCCGCGCCGGAACGGCGTCACGGTGAGGCCCTGCGCCTCGAGCTTTCCGCGCAGCAGGCGCGCGAGCGAGACGACTTATGTCGCACTACGATTTGCCCAGCATCATCCGTCCAAGCGCCTGCGCGACGAAACCTTGCTCGTCACGCGAGAGAATATTGATGAGCCTGCGCTCGGTATCGGCGTGATCGCGCATTGCGGGCTCAACGATGCGACGCCCTTGCGCGGTGAGTTCAACAATCACGCCGCGGCCGTCGACGTCATCCGCCATGCGCCTGACATAGCCGGCCTTCTCCAGCCGGCGCAGCAGGTTTGAGAGGCCGCCTGACGTCAGGATCAGGGAGTCGAGAAGCGCCGTCGGCGACATGCGATAGGGCGCGCCATGAACGCGCAGGGTCGCGAGCACAGCAAACGCTGGATATTTCAGGCGATGCTTCGTGAGCGTGCGGTTGATGGCTTTGAGGAAAACCTCATGCAGATGCAACAGCCGTCCGACCACCGCCTTGCCCGAGCAATCGACATCCGGAAATTCGCGACGCCATAGCTGCATTCCCGCGCCAACCCGGTCAGCTTCCCAGAGCGCCGCCGGTTCCTCCATCTTGCCGCGTCGCAGAGCGCTGTTGCGCATCGCCGTTCTCCCGATCCTCCCCTTCCGACCGCGTTAGCGCCACTTTTGCAAGCTGCCGGCGCCAGGCCGTCCCGCCTATATATCTCTCGATTATCTTTCTTGAAAGATAATTTGGCCCGTGTCATGGTGCCTTCCGGAGGAGAGGTCGGCCGGGAGGGCGCGGCCAGGATCTCCGCGCCGTGAAGCCGCGGGAACGGCGGCAGGCGCCGCGCCATCCACGGGGACCTGCAAACATGCGCTATTTGCTCAGCATCGCCGCAACCGCCGCCGGCCTCGCTATGCCTGCTCACGCAGAAGAACTGGTGGTAGGGTCGTTTGGCGGCTCGTTCGCCGACAATGTGAAGGCCTGTCATGTCGCCGCCTTCGAAAAAGCCACGGGCGCGACTGTCTCGCTGAAGCTTGGCAATTCGTCACAGTTCGCCGCCGCGGTTCGCGCCGCCGGCGGCAAGCCTGATATGGATGTCGTCTTCATCGACAACTCGCTTGCGGCGCAGACGCACGGCGAAAAACTCAACGAAACGCTCGATCGCAAGAAGCTGTCGAACACGGCCGACGTCATTCCGACGGCTTGGGGCAAGGACGACAGCTATGTCGTGGCGATGGTGGGCGCGACTGCGCTCGTCTACAATCCAAAGCTCGTCAAGACGCCGCCAACGTCATGGCTCGACGTCTTCGATCCCGCTTACGCCGGCAAATATGCGATCGGCGATATCAGCGGCACGTCGGGCCTGCAATTCCTGCTAGCGCTGAACAAGATCAAGGGCGGCACGCTCGAGAACATCGATCCGGGCGTCGAAGCGATCAAATCGCTCGCGAAAGGCTCTCCCGTTCTTTATACGCAGGCTGATCAGCTACTTGCGCTGTTTGAGCGCGGCGAGATTGCGATTGCGCCCTGGTATCCCGATCGCGCCGGCGTCGCGATCGACAAAGGACTCTCGCTTGCGGTCGCTTATCCCAAAGAAGGCGCGGTTGGCATTCTGCCTGTTGTGATGATTCCGAAAGGCAGCACGAAACTCGATCTCGCCTACAAGTTCATTGATCAGGTGCTGTCGGCGGAGGGGCAAGGTTGTTTCTCCGAGCGCGCTTATATTGGCGCCGTCAATACGAAGGTGAAGCTGTCGGAGAAAGTGCAGAAGCTCGTACCCTATGGCGATACGCTGAAGAACGCCTGGTTCATCGATCCTGAAGTGATCGCGAAGAATATTCCGAACTGGACGCGCCGTTGGCAGCGCGAGGTCGCACGCTAGTCGCGCGGTCAAGAGCGGCGCGTTGTGAGTTCCCTGACATTCGACAAGCTTGGCAAGGCCTATGGCGATGTCGAGGTCGTCAGGGATGTGTCTCTGACGATCAAGGAGGGCGAATTCGTCTCGCTTCTCGGCCCGTCCGGCTGCGGCAAGACCACCATCCTGCGCATGGTCGCAGGGCTGGTTGAGCCGAGCCGAGGGCGCATCCTGATCGGTGCTGAGAACGTCACCAGTTTGCCGCCGAACAAGCGTGGGCTTGGTCTTGTCTTCCAGTCCTATGCATTGTTTCCGCATCTCAGCGTGTTCGAGAATGTCGCTTTTGGCCTGCGCCGCCGCAAGATCGCTGGCGCTGATCTCGACCGGCGTGTGAAGGAAGCGCTAGCGCTCGTGAGGCTCGACGCATTCGGCGAGCGCTTTCCCCGCCAGCTTTCGGGTGGGCAGCAACAGCGCGTGGCGATTGCGCGTGCGATCGCGCCGCAGCCACGAGTGCTTCTGTTCGATGAACCGTTGTCCAATCTCGATGCGCTTCTGCGCGACGAGATGCAGATCGAACTCAAGCGGCTGCAGCGCGGGCTTGGGATCACCACGCTCTTCGTGACGCATGACCAGGGCGAAGCGCTCTCCATGTCGGATCGCGTCGGGGTGATGGCGAAGGGCGTGATGCAGCAATTCGCGACGCCGGAGGATATTTATCGCCGGCCGGCGACCGGATTCGTTGCAGGCTTCATCGGCAAGCCGAACCGGCTGTCTGGCAAGGTTGCCGACCGCGAGGCGCGAGGCGGAACGCTGCTTCTGAGTGGAGGCGTCGGTCTGCCGAGTGATCATATCGATGCGCCAGCAGGCGCCGCGGTCGACATCGTCGTGCGGCAGGAGGCGATCCGTTTCAACCGCGCGCCGGCGACAGGCGCGCTTGCGGGCGTTGTCGTGCTGCGATCGTTCAGCGGTGCGCGCGTGCGATATGTTGTGAAGGTCGACGGCGTCGAACTCGTAGCCGAGGCGGGCTCGAATGAGGTCGCGTTCGAGGCCGGCGCAAACGTCTTTCTTTCCATCGATCCGGCCGCTGTCTTCGCGACAGCCGCCGAGACGGCCGCATGATCCGGCCACGGCACGGGCTGATGCTGCTGGCGCCGATCGCGCTCGCGCTGGGCGGTTTCTTCCTCCTGCCTGTCGCCACCATGCTGCCGACGAGCTTCCAGGAATATACGCCCGGCGCCGGCCTGACGCCGGGCGTGTGGACGTTCGAGAATTACACGCGCATCGTCACCGACGGTTATTATCGCGAGGTGATCTGGCGAACCCTCGGGCTCGGTTTCGCTGTGACGTTCGCCTGTCTGCTGCTCGGCTATCCCCTGGCTTATCTCATCGCGCGCGGACCGGAGCGTTGGCGGACGCCGCTAATTTTGCTCGTCATCTTCCCGATGATGCTCAATCTCGTCGTGCGTTCGTTCGGCTGGATCGCGCTGCTCGCCAATCGCGGGCTTATCAACAATCTGCTGATCGATCTCGGCCTCATCGCCGCGCCGCTCAAGCTGATGTTCAACCTGACAGGCCTCATGATCGGCCTGACGCATATCTATCTTCCCTTCATGGTGCTAATGCTGGTCGCGGCGATCGGAAATGTGCCGCGCGACGTCGAGTCGGCGGCGGCCACTCTTGGCTCGACCCGTCTGCATGTATTCGTTTCCGTAACGCTGCCACTCTCGGCTCCCGGTATTCTCGCCGGATCGATCCTCGTCTTTATCTTGACAATCAGCGCGCTCGTGACGCCGCGCATGCTGGGCGGCCCGACCTACAAGGTCATGGCGACGCTGATCTATGACGAATATATGCAAACGCTGGATTGGCCGAGCGGGTCAGCGCTCTCCTTCTCTCTCACTTTCCTCGCTATTGGCGTGATCTGGTTTTCGAGCAGCGTCATCAAGCGCTGGGCGGGCATCGCATGAGCGCGGCTGGTGAGAACAGCGTTGGATTTGGCGTGACAACCGCGGCGCTCGCCATCATTGTCTTTTTGCAGATTCCGGTCGTTGTTGTTGTGCTCGCGGCGTTCTCGACGACCTCCTATCTTACTATCCCGCCGCAAGGGCTGACGCTCGCTTGGTTCGGCAAGGTGCTGAGCGATCCGAATTATCTCTCGGCGATCCGGATGAGTTTTTTTCTGGCGCTGGGATCGACAGCGATTTCTCTCGGGATTGGCGCGGCGGCGGCTTACGCGCTGTTCCGGAAGACGCTACCGGGTTCGGAAGCGATCACTTCGCTACTCATGGCGCCGTTAATCTTTCCGGCTGTCGTGATTGGCGTCGCCTTGCTGCAATTCTACAGCATGACCGGCCTGCGCGGCAGCTTGCCTGGCCTGCTGATGGCGCATGTCGTTATCACCGCGCCCTATGTCGTGCGGTCTGTGTTGGCGAGCCTTGCCGGCGTTAATCTCGCGACGGAAGAAGCCGCGCGCGTGCTCGGCGCGAGCGGCATAGAAGCGTTCCGACTCATCACGCTGCCTTTGATCCGGCCGGGCCTCGTCGCCGGCGCGCTGTTCGCCTTCATCACCTCCCTCGATAATGTGCCGGTCACGATTTTTCTGATCAGCGCTAACCAGACCACGCTCCCGGTCCTGATCTTCACGTCAGTCGAAATGGGTGTCGACCCCAGTGTCGCCGCGATCTCGACATTGCTCATCATCGTGACGGGCTTCGTCCTTCTGCTCGCCGAGCGCCGCGTCGGCCTCCATCGCTTCATATAGCTGAGACTTAGAAATGCCGTTGACCAGCAAAGGCTTTCCGCTTTTCCTCACCTTCGATCTTGACGCCGAGACGATGTGGACGGCGCGCGATCCTGCATACGCCAAGCGCCCGATCTTGATGTCGCAGGGCGCCTATGGATGGAAGGTGGGTGCGGGTCGGGTGCTCGATCTGCTCGATCGTTACGGGGTGAAAGCGACATTCTTCGTGCCGGGACTGATCATCGACCAGCGCGAAGCGTTGATGGAAGAGATTCTGAAGCGCGGTCATGAGCTCGCCCATCACAGTTATAGCCATGCCTGGATTCTCAGCCTTTCGCCGGAGCAAGAGCGCGAAGAGATGGAGAAGGGATTCCAGTCGATCAAACGCGTCAGCGGCCGCGCGCCGCGCGGCTGGCGATCGCCGGCGGCCGAGATCAGCGAAATCACCATGCCAATGCTGGTCGAATATGGCTTCCATTATTCCTCCAATTTCTTCGATGACGATTCTCCTTACCTGCATGAGGTCGACGGCAAAGAAACGAAGATCGTTGAATTGCCGTTCCGCTGGGTGCTCGATGACGCGCCCTTTTTCCAATACTCGATCGTCTTGCCTGGCCGCACCATGCAGGCGCCGTCCGCGCTGCTTGAAGCGTGGAAAGGTGAATTTGATCTGCTCTATGCCGAAAATCGAATGATGATGGTTGGCATGCATCCTGAAATGATCGGCCAGCCCTCGCGCATCAGGGCGCTGGAAGGGTTGATAGAGCACGCGCTGAGCCACAAGAACGTCTGGATTGGCCGTTGCGACGAGATGGTCGAAGATATGCGACCGGGACTCGAGCAGGCGCGGCGGGAGTCGAAGCGATGAGCGGCGCACTGGCGGGACGGCGCGTGCTGATCACGGGCGCGGCGAATGGCATTGGTCTTGCAGCCGCCGCACGCTTCCTCAAGGAGGGCGCCGCCGTGTCGGCGCTCGACCGCGACGAGGCCGCGTTGTCGACGATGCGACGGAAATTCGAGGGTGCGAGCATCCATGTCGCGGCCTGCGACGTCGCTGACGAAACATCCGTCACAGATGCCGTCAAGGCCGCCGCCGAGGCTCTCGGCGGCCTTGACGGCGTCGTCAATTCGGCGGGCGTCGATCTTGTCGCCGACGTCGAGTCAATGTCTCTGCAGGACTGGAGCCGCGTGATCGCGATCAATCTGACGGGGCCGATGCTGGTCATGCAGGCGGCGTTCCCGCATCTGCGGGCCGCGAAAGGCGCGACCATTGTCAACGTCTCCTCGGGCGCCGGCCTTTCGCCGCTCAGACATCGCATGGCCTACTGCGCATCGAAGGCTGGCCTGCAGATGGCTTCAAAAGCGTTGGCGATGGAGGTGGCGGAATTCGGCGTTCGCGTGAATACGGTTTGCCCCGGCGCGGTCGAGACGCCCCTGTTCAGATCTGGCGTCGATGCTTCGCCTGATCCGCAAGCGGCCTATGAAGCGGTGCGCGCGCGTTATGCGCTGCAGCGCGTCGCCGAGCCCGATGAGATCGCCGCCGCGATTCTGTGGCTGACGAGCGCGGAGTCTTCCTATGTGACCGGCGTCGCGCTGGCGGTCGATGGCGGTCGAACCTTCCACTGAGGAGCAGGCCATGACGTCTGCGTCGCAACGCTTCGCCGGAAAGACGGTCGCGATCACAGGCGCGGCGCATGGCATTGGCGCGGCGACGGCCCTGCGGTTTCTCGCCGAAGGCGCGCGCGTCGCCGCGATCGATCGCGATCGCTTTGACGACGCGTTCGTGGACGCGCCTGACGACAGGTTCTTTGCGATAACAGGCGACTGCGCCGACGCTGTCGCGCTTGGCGATTTCCACACGCAAACCATCACACGCTTCGGGCCGATCGACATTCTCTTCAACAATGTGGGCCAGAGCGGACGCGAGCGCGCGGCGCGGTTCCACGAGTCCGAGGAAGAGGTCTGGAGATTTGTGCTCGAGGTTTCGCTTCTCACGACGATGCGTATGTCACGTCTCGTAGCGATGACGATGCGCGAACGCGGCGGCCGCATTATCAATATGTCGAGCGATGCGGCGTTTGTCGGCGATGCTGGCCTCGCCGATTATGCCGCGGCCAAGATGGGGATTGTCGGCTTTACTCGCGCGCTTGCGCGTGAGCTTGCGGCGCACGGCGTCACGGTCAATGCGGTTGCGCCGGGAGCAATCCGGACCCGCGCTCATGATCGGCTCGCGCCTGAAGTGATTGAGCGTATCAAGTCGACCACGCCCGCCGGATTCATAGCGGAACCAGAGGATGTCGCCGGCGTCGTGGCGTTCCTCGCCAGCGACGAGGCTCGCTACGTCACAGGTCAGACACTGCTGATCGATGGCGGACGCTGGATGCTGTGAAGGAGAGCCGGATGAACGCGATTGCTGATTTATCTGCGACAGAGCTCGCCGCAAATATCAAGGCGAAGCTGATATCGCCGGTGGAAGCCGTCGACGCCGCGCTTGCGAGAGTTGAGGAGCGCCGCGACCTCAATGCCTTCATGGCCGTGTGCGCGGATCGCGCGCGGAAGGAGGCGAAGACCGCCGAAGACGCGGTGATGAGCGGTGAACCGCTGCCGCTTCTCCATGGCGCGCCGTTCTCGGTGAAGGATCTCACGAACACCGAAGGCGTGGTGACGACGCAAGGGTCAGCGCTCTTCGCCGATCATGTTCCAGCGGCGGACGCGGTCGCTGTCGCGCGCATGCGCAAAGCCGGCGCGATCCTGATCGGAAAAACCACGACTCCCGAGTTTGGTCACAAGCAGCTCACGCAAGGACCGTTCTTTGGCCTCACGCTGAATCCATGGAACAAGGACTATACCTGTGGCGCGTCAAGCGGCGGAGCCGCGGTCGCCGTCGCCGCGCGCATCGGCCCGATCGCGCTCGGCACCGACGGCGGCGGATCGATCCGTATCCCCGCCTCCTGCTGCGGCGTGGTCGGTCTCAAGGCTACGCTGGGCGCCATTCCCAATCTGCAGCCGCCCGATCTGTTCGGCGCCAACTCTTATGTTGGGCCTCTTGCGCGCGACGTCGCCGACACGCAATTGCAATTCGATGCGCTCGTCGGTCCTGACAGGCGCGATCCTTATGGGCAGGCGCCAGCGTTTCCGGCGCGCCGGCTGGATAAGAGCGAGCGTCCGCGCATCGGGCTGCTCCTGCGCTGTGGCAACATCCTTGATCCCGAGGTTGAGGCTTCCGTCGTCGCATCGATGAAGAAGGCTGAAGAGCTTGGCATGGTCGTCGAGCCGATCGAGCTCGACTTCGTTTCGCTGGAAGAGACCTTCCTCGTGTTCCTGCGCTCACTGCTGCTGGCGCGCCTCGGCGCGCATGCGGAGCGATCTCCGGAGAAGCTTGATCCGACCTTGATCGCTACCATCGACGCTGGGCGCGGCTATAGCGCCGCCGATTTCTGCGAGGCGCAGTTCGCTCGCACCGCCTGCTTTACAAAAGTGCAGGACGTGCTGTCCCGCTTCGACGTCATCGCCTCGCCGACATTGTCCGCGCCGCCGCTGCGGCTCGGCTTCGATCCGATGGGCCGCATCGAAATCGCCGGCCGCGACGGAGGCATGATCCGCGCAGCCTGGTATCCCTACACTTATCCATTCAATCTCACCGGCCATCCCGCGCTGTCGATGCCGTGTGGATTATCAGAGAACAACCTGCCTATAGGGCTTCAGCTTGTGGGGCGTTGGCACGAGGACAGGTTTTTGCTCGATGTGGCGGCCGCCCTGGAAAAAGCGATCGGCTTCGAAGGCTTGTGATCGCAATGATCGGAGCATGCCCGTTGTATCGCAGGCGCCCGCGGCGGCGTTCCAATGAAGCGAACGCCTCTTCAAAGTCCGCCTCCGTTTACGGCTGAGTCCGCAACGACCTGTATCGCCTCGCCAACGAGATTTGCGGGAGCGGAGCTTCGAGCGGCGGCTTTGTCCTCTGGACTTTCATGAAGCCGCACGATTGAAGAGCGCGCCCTTCCGCGGGCGTGGATCATGGCCTAATGGCCCGGGAAGCCCCGTCGCAGGTTCCGTGCAGCATGATTCGCCTCGAAAATATCGGCAAGCAGAATGGCGACCAGATCGTGTTTATCGAGGCTTCCGCAGCGCTCCAGAGGGGCGAGAAGGTCGGTCTCGTCGGCCCTAATGGAGCGGGCAAGACGACTTTATTCCGTATGATCACGGGACAGGAAGAGCCTGACGAGGGCCAAGTGGCTGTCGATCGGGGCATGACCATTGGTTATTTCAGCCAGGATGTTGGCGATATGGCCGGCCGCAGCGCGGTGTCCGAAGTGATGGACGGCGCCGGCCCCGTCAGCGCCGTGGCGGCGGAGCTGAAAGAACTGGAAGCCGCAATGGCGGATCCCGACCGGGCCGACGATATGGACGACATCGTCTTGCGTTACGGCGAGGTGCAGGGACGGTTTGAGGAGCTGGACGGCTATGCGCTGGACGGCCGGGCGCGCGAGGTGCTCGCTGGCCTCGGCTTCAGCCAGGAGATGATGGATGGCGACGTCGGCGCCTTGTCCGGCGGCTGGAAGATGCGGGTCGCGTTGGCGAGAATCCTGCTCATGCGCCCGGACGCCATGTTGCTGGACGAGCCGAGCAACCATCTCGACCTCGAAAGCCTGATCTGGCTTGAAGAGTTTCTCAAAGCCTATGACGGCGCTCTGCTGATGACCTCGCATGACCGCGCCTTCATGAATCGCATCGTCACCAAGATTGTCGAGATCGATGGCGGCGCGCTGACCAGCTATTCGGGCGACTACGAGTTCTACGAGCAGCAGCGCGCGATCGCCGAGAAACAGCAACAGGCGCAGTTCGAGCGCCAGCAGGCGATGCTCGCCAAGGAGATCAATTTCATTGAGCGCTTCAAGGCGCGCGCTTCGCACGCCGCGCAGGTGCAGAGCCGCGTAAAGAAGCTGGAGAAGATTGATCGCGTGGAGCCGCCGAAGCGCCGCCAGACGATTCTGTTCGAGTTCCAGCCGGCGCCCCGCTCTGGTGAGGATGTGGTCACGTTGAAGAATGTGCACAAGCGTTATGGCGGCCGGAGCATTTATGACGGCCTGGATTTTCAGGTGCGTCGTAAGGAGCGCTGGTGCGTCATGGGCATCAATGGCGCGGGCAAGTCGACGCTGTTGAAATTGGTGGCGGGCGCCGCGCAACCTAACGATGGAACGGTCACGACAGGCGGCAGCGTGAAAATGGGCTACTTCGCGCAGCACGCCATGGAGTTGCTTGAAGGCGAGCGCACCGTATTCCAGTCGCTGGAAGACTCGTTTCCGCAAGCAGGGCAGGGCTCCTTGCGCGCGCTTGCCGGTTGCTTCGGGTTTTCTGGCGACGATGTCGAGAAAAAATGCCGCGTGCTGTCAGGGGGAGAAAAGGCGCGGCTCGTCATGGCGAAGATGCTCTACGATCCGCCGAACTTCCTCGTGCTCGACGAGCCTACGAACCATCTCGATATCGCGACAAAGGAGATGCTCATCACCGCGTTGTCGCAATATGAGGGCGCCATGCTGTTTGTCTCGCATGATCGCCGTTTCCTGGCGGCGCTGTCCAATCGCGTGCTGGAGCTGACGCCTGACGGCGTCCACACTTATGGCGGCGGCTATACGGAATATGTGGAGCGCACGGGCCGCGAGGCGCCCGGCTTGCGGAGCTGATCTGACCTGCGGATAACCAGAATAGTTTGCTTGGAAATTTGAGATAGCGCTTCTGAGACGAGCTCGCTTACATCGCCGGAGAGCGCCTTATAACACCCTCGTCGATTTCGGCGGCGGCGCGACAGATTTGCGCTCAATGAGCTTCGTCTTCAGCACCAGCCGCTTTGGAGTGTGGGCCACGCCGTCAATTCGCTCGACGAGGGCTTTGGCGCTTTCCGCGCCAAGTTCGAAGACAGGTTGCCGAATGACGGTGATCGGCGGGTCTGTGACTTCGGTCCAATCCGCATCATGGAAGGCGACAAGCGACACATCGTTCGGGATTCTCAACGCCAAGCTCCGGATGGTCTTGAAAACCTCCAGGGCGACGACATTGTCCGAAGCCAGGATCGCCGTTGGTCGTTCTGGCGACGACAAAAGCTCGGCGACAACGGGCCCTGTCGCGCCCTGTCGCGCCGACGCAAAACGAATGAATCGATCGGCTTCTTGAATGCCGGCGTCGCGCGACGTTTGCAGAAACCCGTCGATTCGATCCCTGACGCTTGCAACGATGAGCTGGTGCATCCCGCGATAGATCGGGTCGTCAGAGTTTTTTGCGCTGACAAAAGCGATTTGTGTATGCCCTGCCTCAATAAGCATGCGCGTCGCGGCGGCGGCGGCGGCGCGGTCGTCCGCAGTGACAGCGTCGACTTTCAGGTCCGGTATTGCGCGGTCCATCAAGACTAACGGCCGCCCGGATTTGTGAACCTCTTCGAGGTGCTGCGTCGCCGTCGTGGAGGCGGGCGCCACGATCAGGCCGTCGACACGCTTGCCGACAAGCACCCGAACCGCGTCGCGTTCCTTCTCAACATCCTCCCCGGAGTTGGCGAGAATGACGTTAAAGCCTGCGTCACGCGCCGCTTCGCTGACGCCACGCACGGCATGCGCAAAAAAGGAATTCTCGATATCGCTGACAACGACGCCAATGGTGCGAGATCTGCCGGTGGTCATGCTGCGCGCAAGCTCGTTGGGCTGATATCCGAGCTCTTGGGCGATCGAGAGAACCTTTTCGCGCGCGGCGGGGCTCGAGATTCCATAGCCGCCCATGACTCTGGCCGCCGTGGCTTTCGAGACGCCAGCCGCGTGCGCCACGTCCTGCAGGGTCACCAACCGCTTCTGCACAGATCTCTCGCTCCTGACCGACCTATGTCGCAACATGTCGGCTCGTCAAACCGCTCGGCTGAATAAGCTTGACACCGGTATCATTTCTTATTGACACCGGTATCACGTGTTCATATGACCTAAATCGACCGTTAGGGGAAGCTGGCAGATGGAGCGCGTCCGCAAGCTCGCCAGAAGCGAGGGGGAGTCGGTAGGGCGCCGCGCGTCGATCCGTCGCTTCACATGCTGGCTCTCCAGCTCTCGAAACCAATCTCCAACGCTCTCAGGCTTCGGGCCATTCTGTGAGAGGGCCTAACCGGTGCCGCGAAAGGTCAGATGGGGCGTTCTGAGCACGGCGCAGATCGGGGTCAATCAAGTCATTCCGGCGATGCAGGCTGGCGCCTATTGTGAAATCGTCGGCATTGCGTCACGGGAAGAAGAGCGCGCCAGGGACGTCGCCAACAAACTAGGAATCCCTCAGGCGTTCGGCTCGTATGAAGCCTTGCTCGCTTCCCCCGATATCGAAGCGATCTACAACCCGCTTCCGAACCACTTGCATGCAGCTTTGACCATTCAGGCTCTCGAAGCCGGCAAGCATGTGCTTTGCGAAAAACCGATCGCGCTCAATGCGGAGGAAGCTCGCGGTATTCTTGCCGCTCAGCGTCGGACTGGCCGCATTGTCGCTGAAGCGTTCATGGTGCGCTTTCATCCGCAGTGGCGCCAAGCGCGCGAATTGATTTTGGAGGGCCGTCTCGGCGACGTCCGCAGTATTCAGACGATCTTCTCGTATTTCCTCACCGACCCCGAAAACATCCGCAACAGGGCCGACATCGGCGGCGGCGGTCTCTATGACATCGGGTGCTACGCGGTGAACGCCGCCCGCTTTCTCTTCGGCGAGGAGCCCACACGCGCTATTGGCTTGTTTGATCGCGATCCTCTGATGGCGACCGACAGGCTCACGAGCGGCCTCGTGGAATTCCCTGAAGGGCGGCATCTGACGTTCACCTGCGCTACCCAACTGGTTCCCTGCCAGCGTGTGCAGGTTCTGGGATCCAGGGCTCGGATCGAAATCCAGATCCCGTTCAATGCGCCTCGCGCCGTATCCGCCACGATGGTTCTTGACGATGGTCGCGATCTTGTTGGCGGCGGCCGTGAAACGATCGAACTGGCCGCCTGCGATCAATACACTTTGCAAGGCGACGCATTTTCGCAAGCGGTGCTCGGAGAACGCGCTCTGGAATGGGGGCTCGAAGATGCCGTCGCGAACATGCGTGTGATTGACGCCCTGTTCCGATCCGCAAGGTCGGAGTGGTGGGAGCGTCCTTGACGTCGGTCGCGTGCGGAAAAGCTGAAAGGAAGCCGAGGTGAGCATGACGTCCGCATCGTTACGTGTTGCAGTGATTGGCGGCGGAATCATTGGCGTCTCCTCCGCTGTTCACCTTGCCCGTCTGGGAGCGCGTGTCACGCTTCTCACCGAGCATGGAGTCGCGAACGAAGCTTCCGGGCGTTCGCTCGCCTGGCTGAATTCGGCCCGCTTCCGTTCCAGCGAATATCATCGGCTGCGCATGATTGGCATCGACCGATATCGCACGCTGGCCGCGCGGCATCCCGATGCAAAGTGGTTGAGATTTGATGGCGGCCTCACCTGGGACGCGGATGACGCTTCAAACAAGATCGCCGACGCTTTCGCTCACGAAACGCGCGTGGGTTACGACGCTCTGCACATATCTGCCGACCAGATCGACGCCGTCACTCCGGGCTTGGATGCGCGCGTGGTGACGCCACAGGGCGCGATTTTCAACCCCGGTGAAGGCTGGGTTGATCTGCCATCTCTGATCTCGATCCTTCTCGATGAGTTTAGATCTCGTGGCGGCCAGATTGCGCTCGACGCAGGCGATGTTTCTGTCGATGTCAATGGCGGAAGAGTCAAAGGTGTTGTCACAGCGCACAATGATCGCGTCGACTGCGACGCCGTGTTGGTTGCGACCGGCGCGGCGATTCCGAAGTTTGCCGCGCAGGTGGGTCACGTCATCCCCGATGCGACGCCAATCGCGCTTCTTGCGCGCTCGAAGCCTTTTGATCATCAGCTCAAAGCGGTCCTGAATACGCCGAATGTCGCCATGCGGCCGACGCCGGACGGCGCCATCGTGTTCGATTCGGCTTGGTCGGAGCAGCAGACATCGCGCGCAAAGGACGGCGGATTTCGGATCGAGCCTTCCACGCTGGAAAGACTTGTCGCGGAAGCTTCAAAGGTGCTCGCAGGCAATCCGAAAATTGAACTTGCCGGTTACGGGATTGGGTTCAAACCGGTTCCAAAGGATGGTGAGCCCGTTCTGGGAGCGCTCGACGGCATTCCCGGTTATTTCGTCGCATTTACCCATAGCGGAGCCACTGTGGGGCTCATTTCCGGCGAACTGCTCGCGCGTGAAATCATCGTCGGTGAACTCAGCCCTTTGCTGAAGAATTTCAGGCCCGGCCGATTTGCGCAAACGAGGTCGCCAAATCGGCCCGATGATGCACGCAGCAAAGAGGCGGTCGGCTAGCCGCACACAATCATTTTCGAGCGGACGGCAAGTATCGTCTGTTGATGGCCAACGTTTTCACGGAGAGGAGAAAAGCGATGGTGAACGAAAAGCCTGCACTCACACGATTGATGCTTTCGGCCTTCGTTGGCCTGACAATCACTTGCTCGGCGCACGCGCAAGGCCTTCCACCTGTGCCCAAGGAAATTCTCTCGAAGGGAGTCCTCCGCGTCGGCGTCAAATGCGACTCTCCACCCTTCGGCTCACTCGACACAAGCGGCAAGCCGATCGGAATAGAGGTGACGATGGCGCGCCGCATGGCCGAATTCGCATTCGGCTCGCCGGACAAGGTGGATTTGCAATGCGTCACCTCGGAGGCGCGAATTCCATCGCTCAATGGCGGAAAAATCGACATCATCCTTGCGACGCTTGGAAAGTTCCCGGAGCGTGCAAAAGTGATCGACTTCACCGAATACTATATGTGGGGCACCAGCAACGCGATGGTTCCAAAAGACAGTTCTGCAACCAAGCTGGCCGATCTCAAGGACAAGAATATCTGTCTCGTGAAAGGCGCATCACAGGCGAAATGGCTTACCGAGAACATCCCGGGCGTCAAGCTTACGCAGCTCAACACGACGTCAGATTGCATCCAGGCGCTTCGGCAGGCGCGGGTCGATGGATTTGTTGGCGACGGCGGGCTGGTATGGTCGCTGAGCTCAAACTATCCCGACCTTCGCGTCATTGAAGAAGGGTTGGACCTTGGCTTCAATGCTATTGGCTTGCGCAAGGGCGAGAAGGATCTGCAGACATTCCTCGATGCAGCTTTGCTCCAGATGAAGAAGGAAGGCTATTACGCCAGGATCATTCCTGACTTCGTCAATAATCCGATTGTGCTTCGCGAAGTCGTCAAGTCCTTCCAGACTGAGCCCCCTTCAGCGCCGCGCATCTAGCGTTCTGAGACGCCGGCGGCGCCGTCTGCGCGCCGCCGGCCCTTTCAGCCACGAGACGACCAGGGACATCCGGAAAGGAAATCGGCTGGTTCATGCTTGGCTCCTTTGATTGGAACTACATCTTCGAGACGCTTCCCAAGCTTCTCGACGGACTGCAGATGACCCTGCGGGTGAGCGCGACATCGATCTTTCTTTCCCTTCTTTTCGGCTTGTTTGGCGCCTACGTTCGGAATAGTCGGATACGGACGCTCTCGGCCGTCGTCATTGGTTACGTGCAATTCGTTCGCGGCACGCCCTTTCTGGTTCAGATCTTTTTCATCTTTTATGGATTCCCGAACATCGGAATCGTGCTCTCGACGTTCTGGTCCGGCGTCGCGGCGCTAACCCTCTGGGCAAGTTCATTTCATATCGAGAGTTTCCGCGCCGGGCTTTCAACTGTGAGCCCTGGCGTGAAAGACGCGGCCGCGTCACTGGGTCTCAAGCGATCGCACTATTCGATATTCATCGTTTTTCCAATTGCGCTCAGGGCCGCTTTGCCCTCCACGCTCAACACGATCGTCGCCACCTTGAAGAACTCGGCATATCTTCAGACGATCGGACTTGTGGAGCTTACCTTTGTCGCCGTCGAGCGTGTGGCTTACGAATTTCGCACGCTTGAGATGTTTTCGACAATCTGCGTCATTTATCTCGGTTGCGTGCTGATCGTCTCCGCTCTCGGATACCGGGTGCAGCATTGGCTTGACCGGCCTTATGTCAGGAGCTGAGCCGTGCTTCTGATCCAATATAGCCAGGTTCTCACAGTCGGCCTCGTCTGGACGCTTCTGCTCGGTCTGGTGGTGAGCCTGTTGGCGACGGTCGTCGCCACCGTCTTCACATTCGTCATTTCGCGCAAGAGCGTCATCGCGAGCACCATGGCTTTCGCTCTGGTTGAAGTCCTGCGCGACATTCCGCTCATCGTGACGGTGCTCTTCACATACTTTGTATTGCCTATTCTTGGACTCTCGCTCAGCCCGTTCTGGTCGACGGCGATAAGCCTGTCTCTTTGGGGAGGCGCGAACGGCGCGAATATCATTCGCGCCGGACTCACAAGCGTCGGCAAGGATCAGCGCGAGGCGGCGGCCTCGCTCGGCTTGCGATCGTGGAAGGCGATGGTGTTGGTAATCCTTCCGCAGGCGATGCGGGTCATTCTGCCTCCCTATGTCGGATTGGTCACGTCACTGGTGCAGGCGACATCGCTGGGCGCGGTGGTCGGCATGCAGGAGTTGCTGCGCGCTGGTCAGATCCTGATCGAGCAGACGACGATTTCTCAGGGCGGGAGCCCCGCGTTCCTCGTCTACAGCGCGATCCTTGTCGTGTTCTTTATCATTTGCTGGGGAATCTCGATGGGTGGGATGTTTCTTGAGCGCTTTTTCAACCGCGCCTACGAGACGCCCCGTGGTGGCGCGACAGCCGCATCACGTTCCGCCGAGGCGGCGACCTTGACGATGCCGGAGATACGCGCGTGAGCGAAATCGCCTGCGCTGAAATCGAGGACTCATTTGCTGCGCTCGTGGCAGGCGCGGCCCTTGAAATCTCTCCGGAAGCGGAGGCCACCGCCGCGGAGCATCTGACGGACCTAGTTGGCGTCGCGCTTGCCGCGGTTGAGGAGCCGGCGTTTCGCGCGTTGCTGCGGACATATGAACCGACGCATTCGGGCCGAAACAGCGCCCGCGTATGGGGAACGCAGATCCGATTGCCGCGTCGTGACGCCGCCTTGATGAACGCTTTCGCCGGGCACTTCCATGATTTTGACGATGACGAGACCGAACTGGCCATGGCGCATGTCACGGTGACTGCCGCGACGGCCGCGTTGACGACAGCAGACAGCGTGCCGGGAGCGACCGGCAAGCGATTGCTGAGAGCCTACATTCACGGGGTGGAAACCGCGACGAGACTCGGGAGGCTGATCAATCCTGAGCATTACCGTCGTGGCTGGCACGCGAGCGCGACGCTCGGCGTATTCGCGGCGGCAGCAGCCAGCGGGCATGTCATCGGGGTGCGGGCGAGCGAGATGCGTCATGCGCTCGGGATCGCGGCTTCTTTTGCATCGGGCTTGCGAAGCAATTTCGGCAGCGACGCAAAGCCGCTTCAGGTCGCAAGCGCTGTTGCTCAGGGCATGCTCGCGAGCGAATTGGCTGTTGCGGGCCTGACTTCCACGCCAGGCAGTCTTCTCGGCCCCAATGGTTACACCAGGCTGTTCGGCGAGCAGGATGTTTCAGTCGAGGCTCTCCTGAATTTTGGCGCTCCATTTGACCTTGTCGGATCGGGCCTGACCATCAAGGCGTTTCCCTGCTGCACGGCGGCGCATACTGCGGTAGACGCTCTTTTGGGAATGACGACTGAAAGCGGAGTAGCCCCGTCGCAGATTGATCGCGTCACCTGCTGGGTGGACCCAGCAGTCCCAAACATCCTGACGCGCGACCGACCTGGAAACGCCCTCGAAGCGAAATTCAGCATGCCCTTTTGTCTCGCCGCTGCTTCAATTTATGGACGATTGCGTCTTTCTGAATTTAAAGACGAGATTGTGAGAAGCGCAGCGGTGCAGGAGATGATGAATCGCATCGAGGTTCGAACAGATTCAAACCTGCCCAAAGGGCCGAGTGGAATCTCGGTGTCGTCCCGCGTCAGGCTGAAATTGCGAGACGGTTCGCAGATCGAACGATTTTCAGAGTATGTTCCCGGCGGTCCCCATCGCCGGCTTACGCACGATCAGCTCCGGGCGAAGTTCAACGCGTGCGTCGTCGCCGTGCTTGATCGCGAAAGAGTGGCCGCCGCGTTCGATTCGCTATTGGACGTTGCTGAGGCAAAAGATTGCCGGTCCTTACTGGATTTAATCTGTCAGCGTCAGACCAATGGGAAATCCTGACGTTGTTTTCTGCGGCTCTATTGAAAGCAAGATCCGTATCTTGACCGAATTGCGTAGCCTGCAACGCTTACGCAAAGGCTCGCTTTGGTGGTTGAGCTTGAGCGGCCGACCGTGGCGCGTCTGAAAACTTCGATGCCCTTATAGGGTCCGCTCCTCCCTGCTCGAGATTCAGGCGCGGGACGTTCTGCCCAGAGCGATCCAGTTCGGCGGCTTCAGATCAGCGCGACAACAAGGTCGGCGAAAACCATAACACTTCCGCATGCGACTTGTGTTTCAAAGCAGACGCTCAATCTATTTGAGGATGGCGTCTGCAAATACATCGCTTCCGGCGTTCGTTTCGCGGAGCAGACGCGTTCCCATGGCAAAGCCAAGCGCGCGATAGCTCTCCCATTGCGCCTCGTCGAAGAACTGGTCTCCCGTCGTTTGCTGCGGAAACGGGGGATTTCTATGGCCATAGTTCTCGACGTCTGCTGGAAGTCCGTCGAACAGGCGCGGTTTCAACCAGATGATTCTGCCTATCTTTTTTGAGGGCTGCGCGTCAGCGTTCGGGCCAAAGACGTCAAGGAGGAGTGCGAACGCGCTGCAGTCCGGGTTTCTCGCCGCTCTCCGCCAATCGGCGGCGCCGGCATTGATAAATACGGAAGAGCAATTGAATCCGAATGCGGAGTAAGCCGAGTACGCGGACGCGACCTCAATCGAAAGACCGAGATCAAGCCGTGCTTTCCGGATCAGATTCTCCATGTCTTCGAATTCGTAACTGGGATCGGCGCCGTTATCGATGACGACTATTAGTGGAACGCGCCGCCTCAGAAGTTCGTAGGCTCCGCTATTCTCGAAGTGTCCGCCGTCCGAGAGATACACGCGGCGATTGCGGCGTGTATAGAGGGCGGTCATTTCACACCAGAGATAATAATATGTGCGCCAAGGTCGTGTTATCCAGGTGTAAAGACGCCAGCCCAATGACCTTGCCGCCTTGCGGACCTCCGGGAGAAGATCTCTAACGTCCCACCAATATCCCAGTCGGATATTTGCAAAGGTGAATGCGAGCGCGCCGCCGAGCGTGGTGCGAGCGCCCATCCCGGCTGAGGCGGCGGCCCCGGAAATCGCGCAAAGCTGGCCGACGCTCAAGGATTCGACGCTTTCCTCTTTGAGCTTGTCCCAGGTGATTGCCCGGGCATCTCCCTGAGCCGCTCGACCGGCATTGATGTAGACGCCTTCCGGCGCGAAGACGAGGGGAACGCCCTTCCGATCGCGATCCGCAAGTTGGGAGTGAGCCGTATTTTGAGTTTCATTGAGGGTCACATTGATCAGATGCAGAGGCGCGGCGCTGCGGGCCTGTTGATAGGTCGAGACGTCGATATAGTCTTTTGGGTGGTTTTCCGTGATGGGCCTGCCGCCAGACAGAGTGACTTCTTCCAAACGTTCCCGATTTGAGGCGCCAAGGTAGGCCCGCGTCAGTCGACCCGCATAGAAAGAATGCAGCGAAGATAAGTTGATAAAGCCCGTATAGAGCCCAGTGAGGATGAACAGACCAAGGGCGATTGCGCCGAAGGAAAGGAGCGAAGACTTTTTGAGGTCGAAATCCTCGAGATGAGCGACCCAAAGTCCGGCTCCCTCGCTCGTGAGGTTCCAGGAGACCGCGTGAATCGCAAGGTCCGCGGTCAACGCCACCAGGAAAAACGCGGCCGCGCCGACGATCAGCGCGATCGTCCAAACATGAGCGCCAACAAACCTGGCGAGCTTACCGTCTCCGAGCCATGTCGGGATCTTTGCGATCACCCAGGCAAGCGCCGGAACGAATGTCGCTGCGGCGATAGGTAGTCCGTTCCGATTTTCAGACACAAAGGCCGGGCTCTGCTCGATAATAGTCAGAGCAAGGCTGTCGATGAGCGCAGTTACGCAAGCGAGCGCGAGAATAATGTTGAGGCCTGCGCTCAGAGCTGTGAGGCGGCGGCGCATCTCATTGACGAATCCATCGCTCTTGAGAAGAGGCGCGATCCGGATCAAGAAGCCAAGGCCGACAATCGCTCCGAGTATCGATATATTGACGCCGAGGCTTACAGACCACAATGGCCAGGACAGTTTCCAGAATTTGAGTGGCGCCGTGATTGAAAGGAGACTTTCTCCTGACAAATGATTGATAAGGACGCCGCAACAAGCGGCGAAAAAAAGAATGAGGCAGGACTGCAATAGAAACTGACCGGTTGGGCCTAGGAAACGAGCGATCGGGCCGGCCTGGCCGGTTGAATTCCAGAGGTTCCCTGTGCGAAGCGAAACCGTGATCCAATAAGCAATCCAGGTCGCGATTGTGATCGCGAGCAGGGCAGGCGGCATGACGACGAGCGGGCTGAGCGTAAAGGCCCAACTCTTCGGCGCGGTTGCACCAGCCGCTGCGACGCTGGCTGCGGCCTGTTGTGCCTTGGCCGGGATGGTCGCGAAATAATGGAGCCGCTCGACAAATCCCATACGGGTTTCTTTTGGCCAAGCGTCCTGAAGCGCGTCGCCTGGCAAGCCATGGTTGAGAACCAGCCATTCCGCGCCCAGCAACAAGAACCACGCGGCCGCCGAGGCGATAAAGAATGTGTAGATCATCGCCAGCCAGTTTCTGGCGATATAGGCGACAGCGAATCCGTAGTCGGTCGCTCCGTTTGGGGCGAGATAGCGTCCGTGCTCTCGCAGCCACCAGATCGGGTTCCGCAATCGCCGAGCCGGCGCCGCCGACGTCGAGTTGGCGGCGGTGTCTAAGGTTTCCTCGCGAGGTTCGAGCTTGAGCGCGCTTTCCGCAAACTCGCGCGTGTCTTTCGCGCGCTCCTCGCCTGGGGAAGCTGACGATTCCGACCTCCCGCGGACGCTTTGCGGAAGGAACAGGCTGGTGAGGAAAGATCCGAAATATCCGCCGCCTGACACCGTGGAGAGGTAGTCGAAGCCATAGAGCCGGTCGTGACGGGCCAGCGATTGGACAAATCCTAACGAAATCGTTGCGCTCCGGATCCCTCCGCCGGAAAGCGCAAGGCCCATGCTGCCTGGCGGAATCTTGGCCTCGTCGATTTCGATTCCGGCTTCCCTGAGCTTTGAGCGGCGTTCCAGGAGAGCCTGCCGGGTCGCGTCAGGCGGCGACGCCGTTGCGGCGCGAGCCAGCTTCTCCTGAGGAACGCTCTCGGCGCGGAGATCGACAAGCATCGTTGCCTCCCAACGATTGTCCGTGAGCGCGCCTTTGGCCACGGCCAAGGACGCGCGTCCGGCATCCCAAAGTTGTCCGGTCGGCGTCGTGCCGACCGGAAGGCTAATTCAGATCGCGAGGCCCGAGTCTGTCGGCCATTTTGATGAGCCAGTTGATCGTGGCGCGCTCGCTGTCTTTCAGTTGTTCGCAGCGGGCGACGGCCAGAGCCAGCGGTCTGAACTCCGACCAGCGGAGATGAAAATCAGGGAGATCGCGCGGCGGCGCGGCGCGGCTGCGTCGAACGCGTTTGGAAGGTTGAGAAGCTTCGTTCATGGCGCCAAGGTTAATCTCGACCACCTTTCGAAAGCGCGTGAGTAAAGTGTGAACCGGGTTGGAGTTGACGCCCGTGGCGTACTAGGTTTGGCCGGGAGTATAAGTTGCCATGGAAGGCAAGCTTCTTGAGATCAATCTGTTCGGCGCGTGCACTGTGAGGTCTACGCGAGCGGGCGGATTCGTCATCAACGGGACGAAGCACAAGGCGCTGTTCGTCCTGCTCGCCACGGCTCCGTTCGGTCGACGGACGCGCTCTTTCCTGCAGGAAACGCTCTGGGGCGCCGCCTGCTACGACACCGGCCGGCAAAGCCTTCGCCGCGCCCTTGCCGATATCAAGGCCGCAATGGGCGGCGATTTTGGCGAGCTGATATCCGGCAACAACTCTGAACTGACGCTCGATCTGGGCCGCGTCCATTTTGCCGGACGACCCGGGGGCGGGCAGTTCCTCGAGGGGCTGGAGGTCAGAGAACCTATCTTTAATCAATGGGTTGCGGGCATTCGGGCAAAGCCGGACCAACTTGATGGTCTCTTCAGTCTCATTTCCCAGCCGCCCGCGACCTCGATCCTTCCCTCAATCGCCGTCTTGCCTTTCCGCGCCGTTGGCGGCGATGCGCTCGATGGCGTCCTTGGTGATTGGCTCGCGGAGGAGATCTGTCGGTCGCTCAGCCGGTCGCGACTTCTCGCGGTCATCTCGCATTTGTCGTGCCGACAACTCGCTCGCCAGGCCGTCGATGTCGGGGTGATCAGGACGCAGCTCCAGGCCAACTATTTCGTCTCGGGCACTCTGCGGCGTTCTGGCGAGCGGATCATTGTCGATGCGGATTTCGTCGACGTCCGCACGGCGCGCATTCTATGGACCCGACAATTCGAGCAGGACGCTCGCAATTTTCTCGATCAATGCGATGAAGGTTGCGCAGCGATCGTCAGGGCTGCAGGTGGCGCGATCGCCGATGAGGCGCTTCAATACACTGCGGGGATGGTCCCGGCGAGCATCGACGATCATCGATTGCTGATCGCGGGCGTCAGCCTCATGCACCGGTCGACGCTCCATGATTTCGCGCGAGCGCGAGAGCTGATCGAAGAGGCGCTCCGACGCGCGCCAAGCACGTCGGAAATTCATGCCTGGCTTGGAAAGTGGCATGTGCTGAGCGTTTTCAACGGATGGAGCACAGATGCGCGCGCTGACACGCAACGTGCGCTCGATTGCACCGCGCGTGCGCTCGACTTGAGTCCCGACAATGCGTTCAGCCTGACGATTGACGGCTTCGCGCAGAACAATCTGCTTCGAAGGCTTGATATAGCGGACAAGCGCTACGCCGCCGCCCTCGGCTACAATCCGAATGAGGCGCTATCCTGGCTTCTCAAGGGCACTCTTCAAGCGTTTCGTGATGAAGGCGTCGAAGCGGTCGCCGCCATTCAAACAGCGCGCCGACTCTCCCCCATTGATCCATTCGGCTATTTCTACGATGCGCTGAGCGCCGGGGCGCATCTGTCAAATGAAAGTTATGACAAGGCGCTCGAATTTGCGGATCGCTCATTGCTTACCAACGACCGGCACCTGTCGACGATTCGCATCAAGATCACGGCTCTTCACCATTTAGGGCGAGACGCCGAGGCAAGGGTCGCTGGCGAGCAACTGATCAGGCGCCAACCCGATTTCACTGTCGAATCCTATTTAAAGCAGCATCCTGCAACCGCGTATGAAACCGGCAAACGAGTCGCGAGTGCACTGCGGGCATCCGGAATTCCATGAGGGGCGATCAGAATGTCGACTATGGGTAGCTTTGGCAGTTTCGGAAGCTTCGGGAGTTTTGGAAGTTTTGGAAGCTTCGGCAGTTTTTCCGGATTGAACGCGACGGGTCTGGGGCGGTTCGTCGGCGGCGGCGGGGCGCCTGATCCGACAATCGTCCAGGGGCTGCTCACCAACAATCAGGCCATCATTCACTCCGCAGGTCCTGATGATCCGGTCGAAAAGCCGGCGGGCGTCTACAATCTTCTCCCGCTCGGCGCGGACAAGAATCTCCAGCTTTGGGAGCCCTGGGTTCGCGCCTCGCTTTATTTGACGGACTTCCTAAAGGGTCTCGATTGGGTGTTCACGCCGACAAAAGGCAAGGAAAAAATCAACTTCAGCTACGGCGGGTCTGCATTCTTCGAACTGCATCGCCCGTCAATCAAGCTGTTTCACGCCCAGCTTGCGTTCATGCGAGACTATATGGATCAGCGCAGCGATCGCGCCGCTGAAATCCTGTCCGAGATGAGTCTACCATTCGATTACTTCGCCTCGATTCTCGGTCTCAATTCTGCGAGCAATGCGAAGACGTTTGAGCTCATGTCGATCGCGCAGGTCGTGGCGGCGCATGTTGCGATGATTGCGAAGCACCATCTCGCCTGCCGCCGTCCGGATCGGCTGGGCGCGAGCGTGATGCCGATGATTTCAACCCCCGGCCACGGCTCATTCCCGAGCGCGCACGCCACCGAGGCGTTTGCCGTCGCAACGGTCTTGTGCGGCCTTCTTCAGGACAAGACCGTCAAGGCCCACTATCCCCGCCCCGACCGATTGAACCATCTTTGCATGAAGCTCGCGGAGCGGATCGCGGTGAACCGCACCGTCGCCGGCGTCCATTTTCCGGTTGATTCCTGGGCCGGCGCGAGTCTTGGCGAAGCGGTTGGTCAGATCGTTCTCCAAAAATGCGGCGCACGCGCTGGCGGCGTCGTTTCCAGAACCTACATCGCGCAGCCGCAGAGCGATTTTAGCGTCACGCAGTTCCGGACCCCCGAACAGGCGGCTCGGAACGGGCTCGAGCGGAGTCCGACCGAGTTCAAGATGGAGCCAAGCCCAATATTGTCGTGGCTCTGGCGAGCCGCCGTGCAGGAATTCGCCCTTACTTAAGCTCCCGACAGGGAGCAGCCATGGCCCGAGGGCAAGAGATGACCAGGAATCCTCCAGCGCCTGCGATCAAGGAGCTTATCGGACCCTATGAGAATTGGGTCCATGGCGAAGTTGGGAAGCAGTTCGCGTTGCATGATTTTGACGGTGAAGGCGACGCGGCGCTTTCGGCGATGGGTGAACTGGCGCGTGGTCACGCGCTCCTGAAATCCTGTCAGGCTGTCAAAATCGGGCGCGAGCTTACCGCGATTACGCCTACGCTTTGGGAAGATGTTTACGCAGGCGAAGCCGATTCTTTCTTTGCTCCGTTCATGTTGACGACGTTGACGAAGTTCCTGAGCGGCGACGATCCGCTTCGTAGAATGACGGCTGCGTTGGGCTCTTTCGCGGCGACCGGAGTCGCGCGAGTGAAGAAAGGGCAAAAGACTGCTCGGGGCGTGTTCGGATATCGCATCAACGCGCCATTTCCCGTGGAGTCGATCGACAAAGCTTTCTTACAGGAGGGACGAGAGCCGGAGTTCGGTGAGATTCCTGCCTATATCCGCCGGGAGAAGCGCATGTCGATCGTGGCCGTGATCGACGACGGATTTGCTTTCGCGCATGCGAATCTCCGGGACAGGAACGGCTCGACGCGAGTCGAGTGCTGCTGGCTTCAGTCCGGTTCGATCGCGCCTCGCAAGCAGGAGCGAACCGTTCTCTTCGGGCGTGAGTTGACCCGCGTCGCCATCGATCGTCTCGCAAGCGAATATAGCTGCGATGAGGACGAGCTCTATCGCGTCGTCGGCGGCGCCAAGGCTAAATACGGCGGCGCGGCCAGCCGTTTCGGCGCTCACGGCTCCCATGTGCTCGATATTGCGGCAGGCTATCGACACGAACAGAGCGTAAATGGACCTGCTTCTCGAAAAGACGAAGCTGGCGATGATCTCGACCTCGTGCGGATCATCGCGGTTCAATTGCCGGCGCCGATCACGGCTGAAACGACGGGCTTCGGCAAGGACGCGGCGCTGCTGAGCGCATTTCACTATATCTTCGACAGAGCTGATCGCATCGCGAAGCAATACGGGATCGAAAACCCGCCTCTCGCGATCAATTTCAGCTATGGCTACACGGGAGGGCCTCACAACGGCTCGGAGCCTCTGGAGAGGGCGATCAAGCAACTGATTGACATGCGTTCGAAGCGGGCCGTCACCTCGCTTGTCATGCCCTCAGGCAATAATTTCCAGAGCTCTCTCTATGGCGAAATCACCAGTCAGAATTTGAGGAATAATCGCTTCACGATTCCCTGGCGGATTCCGCCAAATGACCGAACGTCTAATTATCTGGAAATCTGGCTCCCGGAAGGGGCCGGGAAGAAGCCGGAGCGTCCGCGTATAATCGGGCCAACCGGTCCATTTGTCCTGGCCGAACAAATTATGGGGTCAGCGAGACAAGGTCTGCCATTGCAGATCTGGGACATCCTGTCCGACGATGTTGCGATTGGCCAACTCAGCGTCGATGAATATCGGCCGGGGCTGTGGCGCATGCTGGTCATCGCTGCGCCTACGGAGGTGGTCGCGGTTGGGGTTCCGGCGGCTCCGTGCGGCTTGTGGCGGATTGAAGTGGAGCCGAATGGCGCTCTTTCACGTGGGAAGCGCATCTCTTGTCGAATTCAGCGGGATGCAGATCCCCTGGGCTATGCGCGCGGCGCCAGGCAGAGTTATTTCGACGATCCTTCGGATCGTCCGTTTGATGGCGCCGGAGCTCCCTCAGATGAAGATGCGCCTGGAGCTTTTGTCCGGCGATTTGGCTCCATCAACGGAATCGCGACTCATGAATGCGTGATCACCGTCGGAGGGTATTCGCGAGCAACGCAGCTTCCGGCGCCATACAGCTCGTCGGGCGCTGTCGACGGCGAAGACGAGTCCAGGCCGAGCGTCAGCTACTCTGCTCCGTCGAGCGACTCGACTGCCCTGCCTGGAATATCCGCTGCGGGAACCAGGAGCGGATCGAGGCTGAGGCTTGTCGGCACCAGCGCTGCGGCGCCTCAGTTTACTCGTGCGCTCGCGATTGCAGCCCTTTCGCCGGCAAGAGAGGAGGGTGGAAGATCGCGACCTCATCACGCCAAGAGCTTGGTTGAGCGTTTGCCGCATCTTCGCCCGGTTGTGGCCGACCCCGCCAGCCCCCACAACGGCCAAGAGTTTGCGCGACGCCGCGCTCGTCTCGGAGCAGCGATGCTGGTTGACGACGACAGGTAATTCCAATCTGTTCATGGCATTGCATTCTTCGGGCGACCGCTCTCTGATGTTGAGCAATCAATTCACGTAGCGTCGAATTCTGATCTGATTTGAGTGTTATCTCGCCTCACGCTTTTCTCACGCGCTTCCCTGCGGTCGTTCTGATTTGATCGGGATGGTTATTGCGAATTTCGGAGGCCATGCGTGATTGCGCATAGATTTCTGCGCACCGTGAGCGGCCGGCGGAACAGAGGCCTGGGCTTGCCAGTCTCATTCGCAGCGTCCGCCGGAATGGAATGCTCTGGCGAGCGGATCTGGGAGGCGCGGGGCTCTGAGAAAAACGCAACCGCAGCGTCTGGCGATCAAACGCATCTCGCTTCACCGCGGACAGCAGTGAACGACGATTGCAAACCTGAGCGCGGAAAGCCGTATTGCTGGCTGCGGTTGGATATTTTAAACGTCTGACCGCGACTGTGGGCTGGCGAAATAGCAGTAGAAGTCGTGGGCGAGCCGATTTCGGCGGCTATCGCAGAATCCGCAACAAAGCGCTTATTGATTCATATGATCTCGATGACGATTTCGAGCGTCATCAGGATTGGATTGTCGCCGCGCGCGAGCCGGCCCTCGGACATCGATCCGGTGTAATCGACCAGCACAACATCAAGGCTCGCACGGAGGTCGTCTCCCTCCGTCTCGATCACGCCGCTGCGCACCGCCATTTCGGTGGCGAACGGCTCTGATATCCGTCCGTCCTGATAACGCGCGCCGATGATGCTGCCGACGCCGCCATGCAGCCGCGCGCGAGAAAGGCCGCGAGCCCGGCAGAAATCCTCCAGCGCCTGCGCCATGTCCTGGTTCGGCCGCAAGCGCAGCGCGAACGCCTGACGCGGCGCATCCGCCCCCGATCGGTCGCGCGCGATGGGGCCAAATAACTTGAAATTCGTTTCAAGGTCGGGCTCGGCGACGAAGGCTGCGCCATCGATCCCGAAAGCCCTGACCGTGAAAGGCTCTGCGATCACCGTCTCATCCGGCAGGATGTGGCCGCCATTCGCGCGGCCGTCACTCTCGATCCATAGGGCATGGCAATGGAAAAACGGCGCGCCATCACGCTCGCCGAACGTCATCGCGCCCGTCGTCAGGCGCGTCACGCCTGCAGGCCGGAAAATGTCGCTGTAGAAAGCGGCGTTCTCTCTCGTTTTCGACAGCGCCGGCATGACATAGGCGAACGGCCCCAGCGCGCCAGCGTCGAATGACAATACGCCGCTTGCAAACCCAGCGCGCTCGAAGCCGCGCCGCGTCGCTTCGAGCAGCGTTAGGCCTTTCTCCATCGTAAAGGAGAAGGCGCGGCCGCGCGCTTCGACCCATTGGATGCGCTCAGTGACCTCAGGTCCGGGTTGGGCGACGCGTCTCACGAGCCTGCCTTCTTGGGCGTCGCGCTCAGCAAGCCGCGCGCCTCAAGCTCATCGCGCACCATGCGCTTCGGCACCTTGCCATAGCCGGATTTCGGAAGCGCATCCCAGAAGAAGAAGCGCTTCGGCATCTTGTAGCGCGGCACCTTCTCGCTCAGAAACGCGATTATCTCGGCTTCGCCGGGCGGCGCAGCGCCGGCGCGCGCGACGCAGACGGCGACGCCAACCTCGCCCCACATCGGGTCCGGCACGCCAAGCACCGCCGCCTCGCCAATGGCGGGATGGGTGAGGATCTTCTCCTCGATCTCGCGGGGATAGATATTCGAGCCGCCGGAGATATACATGTCGGAGGCGCGGCCGGTAATGTAGATGAAGCCTTCTTCATCCATATGGCCGAGATCGCCGGTGCGGAACCATCCGTCGCGGAACGCTTTCGCATTGGCTTCCGGATTATCGTAATAGCCGGCGAAGACCGCCGGCCCGATCACGCAGATTTCGCCGGTTTCGAAAGGTTTGAGTTCGCGTCCATCGTCGCCCTGGATCGAGACCTGCATCCCCGTGCGTTCGAAGCCGCAGGTCCCGATCTTCACATGCGGCCCGTCCTCGGGATCATGCAGCATCGGCGGCAGCACGGTGATGTTGCCGGTGACCTCGCCGAGCCCGAAATACTGCACCAGCACCTTGCCCAACTTTCTCAGCGCCGTCTTCTGATCCTCGCGATACATCGGCGCGCCGGCATAGATCACGAACCGGAGCGAGGAGCGATCGTGACGATCGACAGCCGGATCCTCGACCATCATCTTGAGAATGGTCGGCACGGTGAAGATCGTCGCGACGCGATGCTTGGCGATCAGGCGAAACGCCTCATCGATATCGAAGCGTTCAGTCGGCAGGAGGATCGACGCGCAGCCGCGCGCGGCCTGCACAAGCTGATGCACGCCGGCGCCGTGCGACAACGGC
The DNA here is from genome assembly GCF_022059845.1 of Terrirubrum flagellatum. GTDB lineage: Bacteria > Pseudomonadota > Alphaproteobacteria > Rhizobiales > Beijerinckiaceae > Terrirubrum > Terrirubrum flagellatum. The sequence continues at coordinate 399,058 of NZ_CP091852.1, forward strand.
GCGACAACGAGCGAAGCATCCTTTTCCGTAACGCCGGGCGTGAGATCGCAGAGATGGTTGGTGATGACGAACGCCATCTGGCCGTGGCTGAGCACCGCGGCTTTCGAGCGCCCCGTTGTTCCCGAGGTGAAGAAAAACCAGCAGGGATCGTCATGCTCGACCGCGCAATTCGCGACTTCCACGCCCGAGTGGCGGGCGATGACGTCGCTAACCGAGATTTCGCCAAGATCGCCGTCGCCGATGCGCCAGATGAATTCCAGAGTTTCGCTCGCCGCGCGCGCAGCCTCCGCATGCTGCGGAAAATCGCCATGGCACAGAAAGGCCTTTGCCCCAGACGCTTTCGCGAGATACGCTACTTCATCCGGCATCAGGCGGAAATTTGTCGGCGTCCAGACCGCGCCGAGGCGGAAGGCCGCATACATCGACCAGTACATCTCGTCGCAATTCTTGGAATGGACGAGGATGCGATCACCTTTGCCGACGCCGCGCGCCGCGAGACCCGCCGCCAGCGCCGAGACGATGCGGTCGATTTCGCGCCAATTCCAGATGCGGTCGCGCCAGATGAAGCCCGGCGCGTCTGAATGACGCTGCGCGTTGCGCGTCACGATGTGGGCGAGATTCATCACGCGGCGCGTCATCGGCGCCACGCCGCCGGAGGGAGCAGGCGCTGTCACTTCACGCGCTCCAGGATCGAGACATAGTTTGCGACCGCCGCGCCGCCCATATTGAAGACGCCGGCGAGAGCTGCGCCTTCGAGCTGCATTTCGCCCGCGTCGCCGCCAAGCTGCATCGCCGCCATGACATGCTGCGACACGCCGGTCGCGCCAAGCGGATGCCCGCGGGATTTCAGTCCGCCGGACAGGTTGATCGGCAGACGCCCGCCGCGTGACGACGCGCCCTCGCGCGCGACGCGCCAACCCTGCCCGGGTTCGGCCAGACCCATCGCTTCATACTCGATCATTTCCGCAATGGTGAAGCAGTCATGGGTTTCGACGAGATCGAGATCATCGATCGTCACGCGCGCTTCTTCCTTCGCCTTGGCCCAGGCGCGGCGCGCGCCTTCGAACGCGATGGGATCGCGTCGCGACAGGGGCAGGATGTCGTTCACCTGGCGGCGCGCGCGGAAGCCGATGGCGCGGTTCAGAGCTCTCGCTGTCTCTTCATCAGCAACCACAAGCGCGGCGGCGCCATCAGACACGAGCGAGCAATCCGTTCGCCGCAAGGGGCCGGCGACACGCGGATTCTTGTCCGAAATGCGATTGCAGAAATCGAATCCGATATCCTTCCGCATATGCGCGAGCGGATTTCGCACGCCATGCGCATGGTTCTTGGCGGCGATCATCGCCAGCTCCTCGCTGCGGTCGCCGTGGCGCTGAAAGTAGATATCGGCGATGCGGCCGAAAATCCCGGCGAAACCTGAATCGCCCGCCTCCTCCTTGCGATAGCAGCCGCTGAGCAGGATATCGCCAAGCTCTGCGTTCGATGTCGCCGTCATCTTCTCAGCGCCGATCACAAGGGCGATCCGGTTGCGGCCGCTTTCAATGGAATCGAGCGCCGCATAAAGGGCGGCGGAGCCGGTGGCGCAGGCGTTTTCAAGATGAGTCGCCGGCGTATAGGCGAGCTCAGGCATGTTCAGCGCTGCAAGCGCCGCTTCAAAGCCCTGTTTCGCAAAGCCGTTATTGTAGACGCCAACCGTGATCGCATCGATGTCCGCAGGCGCTACGCCGGCATGATCGATCGCCGCCGCCGCCACGCGGCCGATGAGGCTTTCCACATCGGGTTCTTCCAGTTTGCCGAACGGCGTATGGGCCCAGCCGACAATGGCGGCGCGTCTCGTCATGGCGTCATCTCCTTGCTGACGCGCGACGCGGCGCGCGTGGCGCCGTCGTCGCTGTCGGCGTTCGTGTCTCCGTCCTGCCCGCGAATTCCCTGAGGCGCGCCTCGAGACGCTTCACCTCGGTTCGCAACAGGCTGACGATGAAATCCTCGCGATCGGGTTGCATGCGGCTCTCGATCGCGGCGATGGAAAGACAGCTGTCGGGCCGGCCCTGCGCGTCGCGCACGACCATGCCGATTCCCCAAGACCCCGGAAACAAGAGGCCCCGATTGAAGCCATAGCCCTTTTGCCGCGCTTCGCTGATGAGGTCGTAGATCAGCGGACGCGTGAGCATCGGATATTTCGCGGCGAGCAGCTCTGCATTGATGTTGAGCGCCTGCTTGATCTCGTCGTCCCTGAGCGCTGCGAGCAGCGCGATGCCGCCCGCGCCGGCGCCAAGCGGATGGCGATCGCCGGCCGCGAGCACATGCGAACGAATGGGATAGGGACCATCCTCGCGATGAAGACAGACGACCGTCCAGTCGCGCCGCGCCTGGACGAATGCGGCGTCGCCGGTCTCCTGCGCGAGATGGGCGACGCTTTCCAGCGCCAGCCGGTGCAGGCCGAAGCGCTCGCCGGCGAGAACGCCGAGCACATGCGCCTCAGGCCCGAGAAAATAGCGGCGCGTGTCCGGATCCTGTTCGACGAGCCCCGCCGTCATCAACGCTATCAGAATGCGCCGGCAGGTCGGTTTCGCGAGTCCGGAGGCGGTGACGATCGAAGACAGTGATCCGCCGCTCGCGCCGGAGCCGGCGACAAGCCGCAGCAGCGCCGCGGCGCGCGCGATGCTCTGCGTCCCGTTGGCGTCCGCCGTCGAACCTGCGGAGGCGCTCCCATACTGATCCATATTATGGACTTACAATCTCGTCCTTTATCGTTGACAACTTCCGGATTGAGCGGCACTCGTCAAGCATTGTCATGGCGGCGAGAAGAAGGTCCGCATTCCGGACCTTGACCCAGGCCATGCAAAAACACAGCGCCAGACCGGCGGCGGCAGGGGATTGACGGCCACTGCGCCGGCGGGCCTCGTCGGAAGAGCGTTGAAAAATCGAGAGAATGGCGCCGCCGCAGCGGCTGCTATCGGGTTTGGGAGGACAGGCAGATGACGAAGATTTCGCGCCGCAGTCTGGCGGCGGGCGCGACGGCGCTGGGCGTTTCGACATTCATGATCGGCAAGGCGCGCGCCGCTGAATTCACCTACAAATACGCCAACAACCTGCCGCTCACCCATCCCCTGAATATCCGTGCGCAGGAAGCCGCCGCGAAGATCAAGGAAGAGACAGGCGGTCGCTTCGAGCTGCAGATCTTTCCGTCGAGCCAGCTTGGCTCCGACACCGATACGCTCGGCCAGATTCGTTCCGGCGCCGTCGATTTCTTCACCTTGTCGGGCCTCATCCTCTCGACCTTCGTGCCGGCGGCCTCGATCAATGGCGTCGGCTTCGCCTTCAAGGACTATGATACGGTCTGGAAGACGATGGACGGCAAGCTCGGCGAATATGTCCGCGCTGAAATCGCCAAGTCGCGCGCGCTGATCGCCTTCGAGAAGCCCTGGGACAACGGCTTCCGCCACACGACCTCGTCGAACAAGCCGATTGCGTCGCCGGCCGATCTCGCGAACTTCAAGATTCGCGTGCCTCCGTCGCCGCTCTGGACATCGATGTACAAGGCGTTCGGCGCCTCGCCGACTACGATCAACTTCAACGAGGTCTACAGCGCGCTGCAGTCGAAGGTGGTCGACGGGCAGGAAAATCCACTCGCTATCGTGTCGACGGCGAAGCTCTACGAAGTGCAGAGCTACTGCTCGCTCACCAATCATATGTGGGATGGCTTCTGGTTTCTCGCCAACCGCGCGAACTGGGAGGCGTTGCCGGAGAATATCCGCACAGTGGTCGCGAAGCATATCAACGCCGCGGCGCTTCTCGAACGCGCCGACGTCGCGAAGCTCACCGACACAGTGCAGGCCGACCTCACGGCGAAGGGCATGAAATTCAATACGGTCGACAGCGCGCTCTTCCGCGAGAAGCTGAAGAGCGCCGGCTTCTACTCCGAATGGAAAGGAAAATTCGGCGCCGAGGCTTGGGAGACCCTGGAGGCGTCGGTCGGCGCGCTCGGCTGATGCAGGCGGGCTCCGAGTTCGCGATCGCAGAGGAAGCCTCCGCACCCACGGGGCGCTCCGCTCTCGCGATGATCGATCGCGGGCTCGGCGCATTGGTTGAGATCCCGGCGGCGATCCTTGTCGTCGCCGAGGTCGTCGTCCTCTTCTCCGGAATCGTCGCCCGCTATCTCCTGCATAAACCGCTGGTCTGGTCGGACGAGCTCGCCTCGACCCTGTTTCTCTGGCTCGCGATGCTTGGCGCGGCGATCGCGCTGAGGCGCGGCGAGCATATGCGCATGACCGCGCTCATTTCTGGCCTTGAGCCGCGCAAACGCGCGCTGTTCGATGCGCTGGCCATTGCGGCCGGCCTCGGCTTCCTCGTTCTCATCGCCGGTCCCGCCTATCACTGGGCCTACGAGGAAAGCTTCATCGTCACGCCGGCGATGGAGATTTCCAACGCATGGCGCGCCGCGGCCTTTCCGACCGGCGTCGGACTGATGATCGCCTTCTCCTTGCTGCGCCTTGCTGATCGTACGAGCCTTTTTCATGCCGCTGGCGCGCTCACTTTCGTCGCGGCTGTGATTGCGGCGTTCTGGATGCTCGGCCCGGCGCTGAAGCCGCTCGGCAACATCAACCTTGTTATTTTCTTCGTGGGTTGCGTCGGCGTATCCGTGCTCTCAGGCGTGCCGATCGTATTCTCGTTTGCGCTCGCGACCTTCGGCTATCTCGCGCTGACGACGCGCGTGCCGACCATGACGCTTGTCGGCCGCATGGATGAGGGCATGTCGCACATCATCCTGCTCGCCGTGCCGCTTTTCGTTTTTCTCGGCCTGCTGATCGAGATGGCCGGTATGGCGAAAGCCATGGTGCGATTTCTCGCGAGCCTGCTCGGCCATGTGCGCGGCGGACTCTCCTATGTGCTGATCGGCGCGATGTATCTCGTCTCCGGCATCTCCGGCTCGAAAGCCGCCGATATGGCGGCGGTCGCGCCGGCGCTGTTCCCGGAGATGAAGGCGCGCGGCGCCAAACCCGGAGATCTCGTTGCGCTGCTCTCCGCCACTGGCGCGCAGACCGAAACCATCCCACCGTCCATCGTGCTCATCACGATCGGTTCGGTGACGGGCGTCTCGATAGCGGCTCTCTTCACCGGCGGACTTGTGCCCGGACTTGTGCTTGCAGCCGGCCTCTGCATCGTCGTCGCGCGCCGCTATCGCAATGATGATCTCAGCCATGTGACGAAGGCGACCGGGCCTGAAATCATGAGGAGCCTGCTGATCGCGTTGCCGGCGCTGGCGCTGCCGTTTCTCATCCGCGCGGCCGTCGTCGAAGGGGTCTCGACGGCGACGGAGGTCTCGACCATCGGCATCGTCTATTCGATCATTGTTGGCGTGCTGGTCTATCGCCAGTTCGACTGGTCGCGCCTTGGCGGCATCCTGGTCGACACTGCTTCCCTCTCCGGCGCGATCCTCATCATTATCGGCGCGGCGTCCGCGATGGCGTGGGGACTGACGCAATCCGGCTTCTCGCGCACGCTGGTGGAGATCATGACCCATCTCCCGGGCGGCGCGATTGGTTTCATGGCGGTGTCCATCGTCGCCTTCATCGTGCTCGGCAGCGTGCTGGAGGGCATTCCGGCGATCGTGCTGTTCGGCCCGCTGCTGTTTCCGATCGCGAAACTCGTCGGCATCCATGAGGTGCATTATGCGATGGTGGTGGTGCTTGCGATGGGGCTTGGCCTGTTCGCGCCGCCCTTCGGCGTCGGATATTATGCGGCCTGCGCCATCGGCAAAGTGAGCCCCGACGAAGGCATCAGGCCGATCTGGGCCTATATGTTGGCGTTGCTCGCCGGCCTCGTTCTCGTCGCCGCCGTTCCCTGGTTCTCGATCGGCTTCCTGTGAGCATATCCCAACGATTGCAGGATCGCGTCGCGATCGTTTTCGGCGCGGGTTCTTCCGGCCCCGGCTGGGGCAACGGCAAGGCGTCGGCGGTCGCTTATGCGCACGCCGGCGCGCGCGTCGTTTGCGTCGACATGGTCGAGGAGGCCGCCGCTGAGACCTCTGACATCATCCGCGGCGAAAGCGGCGACGCGATCTCCGTCGCCGCTGATGCAACCGACAATGCAGCGGTCTCGCGCGTGGTGAATGAATCGATCGCACGCTACGGGCGCATCGACATCCTGCATAACAATGTCGGCGTCGTGCTCCATGGGGGCCCGACCGATCTCGACGAGGATCAATTCCGGCGTAATCTCGACATCAATCTTGGTTCCGTGTTCCGCACGGCGAAAGCCGTTTTGCCCCACTTTATCGCGCAAAAGCGCGGCGCGATCGTCAACATCTCCTCGCTCGCCGCGATCCGATGGACGGGTTATCCCTATTTCGCCTATTACGCCGCAAAAGCAGCTGTGAACCAGGCGACGGTCGCGCTGGCGCTGCAATATGCGCCGCATAACGTGCGCGCCAACTGCATCATGCCGGGCATGATCGACACGCCGCTGATCTACAAGCAGATCGCGAGCCAGTACGCCTCGTCAGAGGAAATGGTGGCGGCGCGCGCTGCAGCCGTGCCTCTCGGCCGCATGGGCACGGCGTGGGACGTGGCGAACGCAGCCGTGTTTCTTGCTTCCGATGATGCGCAGTTCATCACCGGCGTCGCGCTGCCTGTCGATGGCGGCCAGAGCTGCTCGGTTTCGCTTCCGCGCTAAACACAGTCGTATGCGGCGTTGATCACGATCAATGCGCAGGACCTGAGTTCTGCGCTGCTCCATCGCTCTCGCTATGGTCGGAGAAAGCCGAGCGCGCCGTGGGGCTCTTGGCGCAGGCGATTGGCCGTTACCCCAAAGACCTTTAATAATTAAATTTGATTTATTGACTCCCTGGGCGCGACATGCATCCTTGTCGTCGGGGAGACAAGCGGTGCGTGGCAAGGGAAGAGGCGCGAATTCCGTCCGCGTGCGGATGTTCAACGAACGCGTCCTGCTTACGCAGCTCCGTCGTCTGGGACAGGCCTCTCAGAAGGAGCTGGCTGACGCATCCGGTCTGACCGTTCAGGCCGTCGTCGACATCGTTGATGGCCTTCTACAAAGCCAATTGGTGAGGCCGGTTGGAAAAAGGGCAGGGCGCGTCGGCCAGCCCTCCATGCTTTATGCGATTGATCCAGACGGCGTTTTCGCCTGCGGCTTACGGGTCGGCGCGGCGTCTGCGGAACTGGTGCTCGTCGACTTCGAGGGCAACATCCGCGCTCGCCAGGCCCGCGCCATGCCGCCTCATTTCAACGAGGTCAGCGCCTTTGCTTCCGAAGGGTATCGAGCCTTTCTTAAAGATGGTCCAGTAACTCTGGAACGGACGCTGGGGCTCGGCGTCGCTCTTTCTCACGCGCTTTGGTACGGGCAGGGGAGAGCCCATCTCCCGCCGGAAGTCGCCGCGTCATGGGCCGACATCGACCTCGCAAAGGAGCTCAAAGCGGCCAGCGGGCTCGCAGTCTTCGTCGAAAATGAAACGCGGGTTGCCGCAATCGCAGAATATCTGCTCGGCGAAGCCCAGGACTTCGAGAATTTCCTCTACGTGTCCATTGGCGCGCACATTAGCGGCGCATTGGTGATGGGCGGCAATCTGCTCGGAGGCGCCCACGGTAACACCTCGACGCTCGGCGCGATTCCGGTTGGCCCAAGTCGTCTGGCGCATGCCGACAGTCGCGCCGGTGGTCGCCTCGACGACCGCGCCTCGCTTGACGGCCTCATTCGACATCTGGGCCTGCATGGATTCACGATACGCGCCGTTTCTGAACTGCCCAACGTGCTGGATCAGGCGCGAGGCGTCATCCAGGAATGGGTCGATGATTGCATCGAAGCGTTGGTCGAAGGGCTGACGGCCTGTTTTGCGGTTGTGCCGGTGGAAACCGTCATCATCGACAGCGCGCTTCCGCAGTTTCTTGTTCTTGAAATTGTGGATCGCCTCGAACGCCGGCTCTCCGGGGAGACGAAGTCCGATGCTCCCCGCTTGCGGATGAGCCGCTTGGGACAGGACGCCGCCCTTGTCGGCAGCGCGATCCTTCCGGTGAACGCGCATTTCTTTCCCAGCAGCGACGTGCTCGTCGGCGACTCCGCGCTGCAGGACTTCACCCCGCGACGCCGCGACTTCTTTCGCAACGCGGGGCTCCGAAAAAATCAAGGCGGGAGGTAGATATGAAAAAAACTTGGATGACAGGAAGAAGCTGGATTCGCGCTGTGGCGGCGACCGGCGTCCTGCTCGCTGGCGGCGCGGCCGCATCAGCGGAATCGGTGCTTCGCATCAAGATGGTCGGCGATCTCAAGCAAATCGATCCGATCTGGACTTCAAGCTTTCCGGTTCGGGACATGGCGTATCTCGTCTGGGACACGCTGTTCGCCATGGATAAGGATTACAAGGTCCAGCCGCAGATGGTCGGCAAGTACGACGTCAGCGCCGATGCGAAAATCTATACGCTGACCCTTCGCGATGGTCTGAAATGGCACGACGGCGGCGACGTGACATCGGCCGATTGCATCGCCTCCCTCGAACGCTGGATGACAAAGGATCCTCTCGGCGGCGAACTCAAGAAATATCTCGATCGATTCGAAAAGGTCGACGACAAAACCTTCAAACTGGTGCTGAAGGAGCCTTGGGGGCTGACGCTGACCGCGCTCGGCAAGCCCTCGTCCTATGTGCCCTTCATGATGCCCGAACGGCTCGCCAGGACGCCGCCGGACAAGGACGTGACAACGCCCGTCGGATCCGGCCCCTACATGATGAAAATGGATGAGTGGCAGCCAGGCGCAAAAGCCGTCTATGTCAGGAATCCGAACTATGTTCCGCGATCGGAGCCAGCGAGCTTCATGGCGGGCGGCAAAATCGCCAAAATTGATCGTATCGAACGCATCCACATTCCGGACGAGGTCAGCGCGGTGAACGCGCTGCTCGCCGGCGAGATCGACTATATGGAAGGCGTGCCTCCCGACATGCTGCCTCTGATCGAGCGCAGCAAGGATGTGGAGATGATGATCCGCGATCCGCTCGGCAAGAGCGTGCAGGTCGTGTTGAATCACAAGCAGCCGCCGTTCGACAACGTCAAGATGCGTCAGGCGGTGCAATATGCGCTGAGCCAGAAGGATTTTCAGGAAGCTTATTTCGGGGATAAGACCAAGCTCTACAAGATTTGTCCCGCGATATTCTTTTGCGGCGCTCCCTATGAGACCGATGTCAATAGCGAGCGTTACATGAACCAGAACTTCGACAAGGCGAAAGCTCTTCTCAAAGAAGCAGGCTACGATGGAACGCCGATCATCGTGCTCCATCAGAGCGACCAGAAGGAGTTCGACGATTATATGACGGTGGCCGTGCAGGCGCTGAGAAAGGCGGGATTTGTCGTCGATGACCAGCGCATCGATGCGGCTTCCGTCTTCTCGCGGCGTGCGAGCAAAGCGCCAGCGAACCAGGGCGGATGGCACATCTTCTCCACGGGTTGGGGCGGCGTCGATCTCATGAACCCGGCGACGAACGTGTTCGTCACCGGCGCGTGCGACAGCGCGTGGTTTGGCTGGCCATGTGATGAAGAGCTTCAGAAGCTGAGGGCCGCTTTTTTTGCCGCGCGCACCGACGAAGAACGGAAGGCGACTGCGATCAAGCTTCAGGCGCGCGCCAATGATATCGTGACTTTCATCCCCATGGGTCAGAACTTCATCGTCGGCGCGAAATCCAAAAAGCTGCAGGGGCTTCTGGATGGTCCCGTTTCAAGCTTCTGGAACGTGTCCAAGCCCAACTGAAGAGTTGGGGCGGCGTGAACGCCGCCCCTTCTTCCTCCTGCAGAGCCGGCGCAAATGATCAGATATATAGCGCTGCGACTGCTCGCGCTTCTGCCTGTCGCGGGATGCGTGGTGATCGCTGTCTTCATGCTGCTCCACCTGTCGCCGGGCGATCCGGCGGCTATGGTGGCCGGCGATCTCGCCTCACCTGAGCAGATCGCACGCATCCGTGCGCGGCTTCACCTCGACCAGCCTCTCTATCTGCAATTCGCCATCTGGCTGATCAATCTCCTTCATCTGGATCTGGGGTTTTCCGTCTTCTCCGATCAGCCCGTGGCGCGGCTCATTGCTCAGCGTCTTGAACCGACGCTTATGCTGGCGCTGACCACGACAATCCTGTCCGTTGCGATCGCAGTGCCTCTCGGAATCCTTGCAGCATGGAAAGCCCGAAGGCCGATTGATCGACTGGCTATGGGCATGTCGGTGCTTGGTTTTTCGGTTCCCGCCTTTGTCGTAGGATATGGTTTGATCTACGTCTTTTCGATCAATCTCGGCTGGTTTCCGGTGCAGGGCTACAAGCCGATTTCATCTGGCCTCGCGGCGTGCCTGCACAGCCTGACATTGCCGAGCGTCACACTGGCCTTCGTCTTCTCGGCGCTTGTCGCCCGCGTCACCCGCGCAGCCATGCTTGAGATCCTGGCGGAAGACTACATGCGAACAGCGCGCGCCAAGGGCGCCGCGACCGCGCGGCTGCTTTGGATTCACGCGCTCAAGAATGCGGGGGTTCCCGTCATGACTGTGATCGGCGTCAGCTTCGCCGCGCTGGTGGGCGGGGTCGTGGTGACGGAATCCGTCTTCAACATTCCAGGAGTCGGGCGCCTGACGATCGACGCGATCCTTCATCGCGACTACCCCATTGTTCAAGGCGTGATCCTGATGTTCTCCGCGCTGCTCATACTCATCAATCTTGCCGTCGACCTCAGCTATGCGCTGTTCGACCCACGCATACGCTCCTGAGCAACTCCATGACGATCGCTTTCGACGCATCTCCAGAGCCGGTTGCTCCCGTCGCGAAGGGCCGTAACTTCTCCCTGCGTGCTCATTCACTGACAGTCGCATGCCTGGCGACGCTCGCCGCCTTCGTGATCACGGCGATCGTCGCACCGCTGCTTGTCGGCGATTATTTCACAATCAACACGCGCATCCGCCTCAAGCCGCCCGGGGAGGAATTCTGGTTCGGCACAGATCATCTCGGGCGTGACATCTTCGCGCGCACGCTGGTCGGAACACGCAACTCGCTCATCGTTGGCGTTTCGATCGCATTGTTGACGACCGCTGTCGGCGTTTTGATTGGCCTCTATTCCGGTTATTTCCGCCGGGGCGACGAAATCATCATGAGGATCATGGACGGCCTCATGGCGATTCCGGGCATCCTGCTCGCGGTGGCGCTCGTGTCGGTTCTCGGCGGAGGAATCGCCACCGTGATCGTCGCCATCACCATCACGGAAACGCCGCGCATGGCGCGCATCGTCCGCGGCGTCACGCTCACGCTGAGGGAGCAGCCCTTTGTCGCCGCGACGATCGCGATGGGCGCAACGACGTCACGAATCCTTTTCCTGCACATCTTGCCAAACACGATCGGCGTGCTCGCCGTGCAGGCGACCTATGTGTGCGCCTCCGCGATCATAACCGAATCCATTCTCAGCTTTCTCGGCGTAGGCGCGCCGCCCGAAGTTCCGAGCTGGGGGAATATCATTGCGCTTGGACGGCAATATTTCCAGATCGCGCCCTGGATCATCTTCTTCCCCGGACTCTTCCTTTCGGCGCTCATCCTCGTGATCAACATCCTTGGCGACACGCTACGCGATGGACTCGATCCGCGGCTGACTAGGAACGGCGGCCGCTAGGCGCACTCGCAACAGGATCGCGCCCGCTTCAGGAGCATACATGAAAGAAGCCCTTCCCCTCGTGCTTATTCCAGGCCTGCTCGCAGATGAGACGACGTGGAAACGTCAGATTGAGCATTTTTCGCGACGTCATCTCGTGATCACGCCGCGAGATCACTTTGCAAAGGCTTCGATCGCCGTAATGGCCGACTGCATTCTCGCGCGGCTGCCCCCGCGGTTCGCGCTCGTGGGCTGGTCCATGGGCGGCTACATCTCATTCGAAATCATGCGCAAGGCGGCGTCGCGCGTCGCGCGTCTCGGGCTGATCAGCACATCTGCGCGCGCTGACGCGCCCGGCGCGGCCGCTGAACGGCGCGAGAGCGTTGCTCTTGCCGAGCGCGAGTCTCCGTCGGTGGCGTGGCGCCAGAAGATGGGACTAAGCTTCTATCGGCCGGATCGGCTGTCGGCCGAAACGCTCGCAGAAATGGAAGAGATGAATGACCGTCTCGGCGTCGACCTCTACCGGACGCAGCAGGAGGCGATTATCAGTCGGGCCGACAGCCGCCCGCTGCTCGGCGGCATTCGCTGCCCGACGCTCGTGATCTGCGGCACGCATGACCAGCGTACGCCGCCAGCCTGTTCATGGGAGATCGCCTCAGCGGTGAAAGGCGCCGAGCTTCACCTCCTCGCCGAATGCGGCCATTGCTCGCCGATCGAGGACCCCGCGAGCGTCAATTCGCTACTTGGCGCATGGCTGGAGCGCTCGATCGACTAGAACGCAACAAAGTTCCAGCGATTGTCTGGATCTTGACCATGCGGTCTTGAATGAGGTTGGTTTGTTGAGGCCGCCGGCCCGCCTTCCAATCTGCGTCCGGCCTGTCCCGGCGGGACTCCGGGGAAACCGCGGCCGAACGCGGAGGCGTCGTGCCCGATTTTCGCAGTCTCGAGGTTCTGTATTGGGCGGCCCATCTGCAGAGTTTCCGCAAGGCCGCGGAGCGGCTTAACACGACCCAACCGGCGGTTTCCCAGCGCATTTCGGCGCTTGAATCGGAATTTGGCGCGCGGTTGTTCGAGCGTACGTCACGCTCGATCAGCGTCACCGCGAAAGGGCGCGCGCTCGTCGAATACGCCGAGCGCTTTTTGCGGTTGCGGGCGGACATGATGAGCGCGCTTGCGACGCCGGCGGCGATGAGCGGCGTTGTTCGCCTCGGCGTGTCGGAGACGATCGTTCACACTTGGCTCGCGCGTTTCATCGAACGCGCTCATGCGGTCTATCCCAACATCGTCATCGACATCAGCGTTGATGTTTCGCCGGTCATGCGCAACGCGCTCGTCGATCGCGAAATCGACATGGCCTTTCTGCTCGGGCCGGTCAGCGAGCCGAACATGTCGAACCTGCCGCTGTGCGATTACCCGCTCGCCTTCGTCGCGGCACCCGGTCTCGTGCTGGGACCCGAACCGCTCTCGCATGAGAATATTCTCGCCTATCCCTTGATCACTTACCCCAAGAGCACGGCGCCGTATCTGCTGTTGTACGAGGGACTGAGCGCTCCGCATCTGCCGTCGCCGCGCATCTTCAGCAATTCGTCGCTCTCCACCATCGTCCGTATGACAATGGACAAGATCGGGCTGAGCGTCATTCCGCCGGTTGTGATCAGCGCGGAACTGGCGCGCGGGGACCTGCGCCTGGTCGAGACCGCTCTGACGCTGCCGGCGCTGAACTTCACCGCCACCTATCCCATTCAGCTTGGCGGCGGGCTTGCCGCTCCGCTCGCCCAACTCGCCCGCGAGATCGCCGTCACGGCATGAAATCTGCTTCTTGTCGGCGATGTATAAGCGCAGCTTATCGAAATCGATCCTGAATCATAATTGGACGCAGGCATGGCGAAGCGGCTGAATGGCTGGGACGGAGTGAGGGGAGCGCTCTGGCGGGCCACGCGCCAGCGCGTGGAGTCGCCGGGCCGCGTGATCAAATGACCAGCAACATCGCGATCCCATCGATTGGCCCGGGCGCCGAACCGGCTCGCGCAGCGCGGCTCGCCTGCCGGTCGGGAGCGCTGACCGGTTCGACCGCCGGCGTTGCGCCCGGCTTCGTGCAAGGCAATCTCGCGGTGCTGCCGAAGGATCTCGCCAATGACTTCCTGCGCTTCTGCCAGGTCAACCCGCGCCCATGTCCGGTGATCGGAGTCTCCGATGTCGGCGATTTCCGCGTCCCGTCGCTTGGCGCCGATCTCGACATCCGCACCGATTTTCCCGGCTATCGCATCTGGCGGAATGGAGAACTCGTTGAAGAGACGGCCGATGCGACGCGCTGGTGGCGGGATGATCTCGTAGCTTTCGTCATCGGCTGCTCGCTCTCCTTTGAAGAGGCTCTTGCCGCCGAAGGAATTCCGCTCCGCCATATCGAAAGCGGCGTGCGCGTGCCGATGTACCGCACCAATATTCCCTGCGCGCCGGCAGGGCGCTTCGCTGGGCCGATGGTTGTGTCGATGCGGCCTTTGATGCCGGCGCAGGCGATCCGCGCAATCCAGATCACGACGCGCTTTCCCGCCGTCCACGGCGCGCCGGTGCATATCGGTCTGCCCCATCTGATCGGCGTGAATGATTTATCGAAGCCCGACTATGGCGACGCGGTCTCTATCCGCGAAGACGAATTGCCGACATTCTGGGCGTGCGGCGTGACGCCGCAATCAGTGATCGCAGCAGCGAAAGTGGAGTTCGCAATCACGCATGCGCCCGGCTGCATGCTGGTGACGGACCGTCGAAACACGGAGTTCGCGGTGCTGTGAAGACGATCGCGCGATCGTCGTTGGTTCAGGATTCATATAAGGAGGGGTGAGAGATGAATCGCAGGGACATTCTTCTCGCTGGCGCGTCTGCCGCCGCAACCGCGAGTGTTTCGATCGGATCGCGCGGCGCGCTGGCGCAGGGCGCGAAGGAAATCACTATCGGCGTCATCTATCCGCTCTCCGGCGCCAACGCGCAGATCGGCGTCGACGCCAAGCACGCCTTCGAGACGGCTGCCGATCTGATCAACAACGCTCATGATCTCGACTTGCCGACCGCCAGGAACGCCGGTCTGCCGGGCCTTGGCGGCGCAAAAGTGAAGCTCGTCTACGCCGATCATCAGGGCGATCCGCAGAAGGGCCGTTCCGAAGCCGAGCGTCTGATCACGCAGGACAAGGTCGCGGCCATTGTCGGCGCCTATCATTCAGCGGTGTCAGCGACCGTCAGTGCGACATGCGAACGTTACGGCGTTCCCTTTGTCTGTGCGGACTCCTCGTCTCCGAGCCTGCATCGTCGCAACATGAAGTTCTTCTTCCGGCCCGCCGCGCATGATGAGATGTTCTCGGGCGCCATGTTTCAGTTTCTCGATAATTTGAAGAAGAAAGGCAAAAAGATCGAGACGGTGGGCCTGTTCTTCGAAGATACGATCTTCGGGACCGACTCCTCGAACGTGCAACGCAAGCTGGCTGGCGATCTCGGATTCAAGGTTGTCGCCGACATCAAATATCGTTCGAATTCGCCATCGCTGACCGCGGAAATCCAGCAGCTCAAGAATGTCGACGCCGACGTGGTCATGCCTTCGACCTACACCACGGACGCGATCTTGATGGTGAAGACGATGGCGGAACTCGGCTACAAGCCGAAGAACATCGTGGCGCAGGCGGCTGGCTTCTCCGAGAAGGTCGTCTTCGATGCTGTCGGCGACAAGCTGCAGGGCCTGATCTCACGCGCCAGCTTCTCGCTCGACATGGCGACGAAGCGGCCGATGGTGAAAACGATCAACGACATGTACAAGACGCGCGCCGGCCGCGACCTCAACGACAACACGTCGCGTCAGGTGATGGCGATGGTGGTCCTCGCCGACGCGATCGATCGCGCAAAGACGGTAGACGGCGCCAAGATCCGCGACGCGCTGGCCGCCACCGACATTCCAGGCGAGCGCACTTTCATGCCGTGGTCGCGCGTGAAATTCGGCGAAGATGGCCAGAACATCTGTGCCGACCCCGTGCTGCTGCAATATGTGAAGGACAGTTTCGTCACCATTTTCCCGTCGACAGTTGCGGTCGCCGAACCGCTCTGGCCGATGAACGCGTGATACGCGCAGGCGCGATGGAATTTCTGGAATGACGACGCAAGCGCTGTTGCAGGTGCTGGCGAGCGGGCTGCTGATGGGGCTGATCTACGCCCTCATCGCAGTCGGCCTCTCGCTGATTTTCGGTCTGATGGACGTGGTGAATTTCGCCCATGGCGAATTTCTCATGATCGCCATGTACGCCGCCTTCGGGCTTGTTCTCCTGACAGCGCTCGACCCGATCGTGCTGGCGCCGCTGGTTGCGGCGCTCATGTTTTGCGTCGGCGGGCTCGCCTATCTCGGCGTCGTGCGCTTCGCCATGCGCGCCAAGGCGAACGCCGGCATGGTGCAGATTTTTGCGACCTTCGGGCTCGCGATCCTGATCCAGGGCGCGGCGCAGTATCTGTTCACGCCGGACTACCGCAACATCCAGACCTCCTGGCTCGGCGGCAAGACGTTTGAGGTGGGAGGCGTCTTTCTGCCATTGCCGCAAATCTTCGGCGGCTTCGTCTCGATCGTCGCCTTCGCGGGACTCTATCTCCTGATGACGCGGACCGATTTCGGCAAGGCGTTGGAAGCGACGCGCGAGGATCAGGGCGCGGTTGCGTTGGTTGGCATCGACCGCAACAAGGTGTTCGCGATTGGATGGGGTCTTGGAGCGGCGCTTGTTGGTCTCGCCGGTGTTGTGCTCTCAATCTTCTACTACATCCATCCGCAGGTAGGTTCGGCCTTCGCGTTGATCGCCTATGTCACCGTTGCGCTCGGCGGCTTCGGCAGCGTGTTCGGCGCGCTTGCGGCGGGCATGATTGTCGGCGTCGTCGAGGCGATAACGGCGATTGTGCTGCCTCCTGCGCTGAAATCGATCGGCGTCTATGCGCTTTATCTCGGCGTTGTGTTCATCAGGCCAAGCGGCCTGTTCGGGAGGCTGTGATGAGCGACGCCATGGCTCTCACAGCCACGCCCGCGGAGCAGGCCGCCTTTGCAGCGCGCCGCATCAGGCAGCTCGTCGCGGCCGCGATCGTCTTCGCCGCAATCGCCGCGATCCCGCTCGCGCTTTCCGACGTCTATCTCCTGAACGTGCTGGTGCTGACGCTGATGTACGCCGCCGTGTCGCAGGGCTGGAACATCCTCGGCGGCTATTGCGGACAGATTTCGCTCGGCCACGCGCTTTATTTCGGCGTCGGCGCCTATGCGACGAGCGTGCTCTTCGTGAATTACGGCGTGACGCCGTGGGCTGGCATGCTCGTTGGGGGCGCGATGTCTGCGATCATCGCGCTGATGCTCGGCTATCTCTGCTTCCGGCTGAAGGGCCACTATTTCTCGATCGCGACCATCGTGATCGCCGAGATCGGCCTGCTGCTCGTCCACAACTGGGATTTCGTCGGCGGCGCGCTCGGCATCCAGTGGCCATTCGGCCCCGATAGCTGGGCGACGCTGCAGTTCGCGCGCAACAAATTGCCCTATGTCTATTTCGCGCTCGGCCTTCTCATCGCGACATGGTTGGTCACCTGGATGATCGAGGATTCACGCTGGGGCTATTGGTGGCGCGCGGTGAAGGACAATCCCGAAGCTGCGGAGAGTCTCGGAGTCGAAGTCTTCCGTTCAAAGATGGCGGCGGCGGCGCTCTCGGCTTTCTTCACCGCGATCGGCGGCGCCTTCTATGCCGCCTTCGTCTCCTACATCGATCCTGAAAGCGTGATGAGCTTCCGCTTCTCGCTGCTGTTCGCATTGCCTGCGGTGCTTGGCGGCATCGGCACGCTGTGGGGCGCGGTCGCCGGAGCATTCATCCTCATTCCGCTGACTGAAATCACCCGCAGCTATCTCGGCGGTTCGGGTTCGGGTCTCGACCTCGTGATCTATGGCGCGCTCGTGATGGTGGTCGCGCTGGCGCGGCCCGAAGGGCTGACGAGTCTCGCGCCCCGCGCACGCAAGGGAGCGGCGTCATGAGCGCGGACGTTCTGCTCGAAGTCGACAATGTCACCAAGCGTTTCGGCGGCCTCGTCGCGAATTCGGACGTCTCGATGCATGTGCGCCGCGGCGAGATTCTCGGTCTGATTGGACCGAACGGGGCCGGCAAGTCGACTCTCTTCAATCTGATCGCTGGCGCCTATGAGCCGACGGCGGGCCGCATTCTGTTTGAGGGGCGTGACATCACCGGGCTGACTGCGCCGGCGCGCTGCCGCGCCGGCATCGCGCGCACATTCCAGGTGCCGCGCTCGTTCGACTCGATGACGGTGCTTGAGAATGTAATGGTCGGCGGTTTCGCGCGCCATGGCTCGGCGTCCGTCGCGCGCCGACTTGCGATCGAGACGCTGGATTTCGCCGGCTTGTCGCATCGTTCCGACGCATCGGCCGGCGAGCTCACGCCGCCGGAAAAACGCAGGCTCGAAGTGGCGCGGGCGCTGGCGACAGAGCCGAAGCTGCTTCTGCTCGACGAAGTGATGACAGGACTGACGCCGAGCGAGGCGCGGCTGGGCGTCGAACTCGTGCGCCGTGTGCGCGATCGCGGCGTGACCATCGTGATGGTCGAGCATGTCATGGAGATCGTGATGCCGCTCGTCGATCGCGCCGTGGTGCTCAATCTCGGCCGGCTGCTGGCCGAAGGCGCGCCGACGGACGTGGTAAGAAACGAGGATGTGATCGCCGCCTATCTCGGAGACCGCCGCTGTGCTGCTTGAGGTGACGTCCCTGACGACGGCTTATCAGGGGCTCGTCGCGATCTCCGACGTGTCGCTCAATGTCGCGGATCAGGAGATCGTCGTCGTCGCCGGCGCGAACGGCGCTGGCAAGTCGACGCTTCTCAAAACGGTCGCCGGCATGGAGCGGCCGCGGACGGGAACAGTCGCGTTCGACGGCGCGCGCATCGAGGGGGAGGCCGGTCATCTCATCACGGCGCGCGGCGTCGCTTACGTCCCCGAGAACAAGCGCCTGTTTCCGCGTCTTTCCGTCGCCGATAATCTGCGCCTCGGCAGTTATCTCCATCGCGGCAAGGCGGACCGTGAAGCGCCGCTCGACCAGGTGTTCGCGCTCTTCCCGCGTCTGAAAGAACGTTTGCCGCAGCGCGCGCAGACGCTCTCGGGCGGCGAGCAGCAGATGCTGGCGATCGGCCGTGCGCTGATGACGCGTCCGCGGCTGCTGATGCTCGATGAGCCGTCACAGGGCATCATGCCGAAGCTGGTCGATGAAATCTTCGAGGCGGTGCTCGCGATCAGAAAAACAGGCGTGACCGTGCTGTTGGTCGAGCAGCGCCTGAACGAGAGCCTCGAGATTGCCGACCGCGCCTATGTCCTGCAGACAGGCCGCGTGATCCTGTCGGGAACCGCGGCCGAGGTGCGCGACAATCCTGACATCCGCCGCGCCTATCTCGGCATCTGAGGTGGTCAGTTTGCGGTAGGTGCGTTCACGAGGATCTGCGGATATCTGGCGCGCAACAAGCCAAACTGATTCTCGCGGGCATTGTAGTTGTAGTTTTCTTTCCGGCTACGGAACTGCGTTCGCGATTTTACGCCGATTCCAGAACCTGGATGTCGCGCGGGAACGAGATTGTCACGGCGCTGCCGATTTCCGGTGGCGGCGAATTCGGCGTGTTGAAGCTGTCGAGTGAGATCAGTTTGTCCTTGCAGCGCACGCGGATGCGCACGATGGCGCCCTGGAAAGCGACGTTGTCGATTTCTCCGGAAAGGCGGTTCGCGTTCTCCACGCCGTCGCCGATGGTGATCGCTTCCGGGCGCACCGCGAGCGTCGCGGTGTGGCCTGCTTTCGCCTGGGGAAAGCCGCTCGCCACCATGAGCTCCTGGCCCTGAACTTCGATCTTGCCGGCGGGATCGAGCACGCGGCCTTCGAGCAGGTTCAGCGTGCCGACGAAGGAGGCGACGAAGCGCGTCCGCGGCCGGTTATAGATTTCGAATGGCGCTCCGATCTGCTCGATGCGGCCCTCGCTCATCACCACGATCCGATCGGAAACCGACATGGCCTCTTCCTGATCGTGCGTCACAAACAGCGTGGTGATGCCGAGTTCACGCTGCACCGCGCGGATTTCATCGCGCAGCGCGACGCGCACCTTGGCGTCCAGCGCCGAGAGCGGCTCGTCGAGCAGCAGGATTTTCGGCTGCACGGCAATGGCGCGGGCAAGAGCGACACGCTGCTGCTGGCCGCCGGAAAGCTGGAACGGATAGCGGTCGGCGATCTGCGGCAATTTGATCATGTCCAGCATCTGCTGCACGCGCGCCTTGATCTCGGATTGCGGGCGCTTCGCGATCTTCAGGCCGAAGCCGATATTCTCGGCGATCGTCATGTTGGGGAACAGCGCATAGGCCTGAAACACCATGCCGACATTGCGCTGGTTCGGCGGCAATTGGCTGACTTCCTGGCCGTCCATGCGGATTGAGCCCGACGAGGGCGTTTCGAAGCCGGCGACCATGCGCAGCACAGTGGTTTTGCCGCAACCCGATGGCCCGAGCAGCGTGATGAATTCGCCGCGCTCGACGCTGAGGTCAAAGGTCTTGACCACCTGATTGTCGCCGTAGCTCTTCTTCAGCGTCGAGATTTCGAGGAACGCCATATTTGCTTCTCGCTCGTCGTTCAGCGGGCGGGCGCCGCGCCGCGCGGCCGGCCAATGACCTGAATCAGGCCCATGCAGGCCCATGTGATGAAGAATGCGATCAGCGCCAGCGCTGACGGTTCATAGGGCTGGTTCGCGCCGATTTCCTGCAGGTAGGTGCCGAAGACGGGCCGGGCGAGCAAGCTGGCGAAGGTGAATTCGCCGATCACGACCGCAAATGTCAGGAAGGCGCCGCTCAGCACCGCCGAACGCACGTTCGGCAGGATGACATTGAACAGGATGGAGAGGCTGCTGGCGCCAAGGCTCTGCGCGGCTTCTGTCAGCGTCTTCACGTCGATGGCCCGCAGGCCCGTATCGACCGAGCGATACATATAGGGCAGCGCGAGCACGACATAGCCGATCGTCAGCAGCACGTCGGTTGCGAAAGGCGACTTGTTGAAGGGCGACCACGGGGTTGCGAGATAGAGCCGGCTATAACCGAACACGATGATGATCGCCGGGATGACCAGCGGCAGCAATGTCACGAATTCGACCGGCGAGCGCCAGCCGGGAAATCTGAGCCGGATCAGATAGGCCGTTGGCACCACCAGCAGAATGCCGAAGACAATCGCCGCAATCGCCAGCGCCACCGAACGCAGGAAATCGCTCTGGAAGCGTGGACTGACGACGGAAGACAGGAAGGCGTCGAAACTGTGCGGCCGCCCGAACAGGAACCAGCCCCGCGCTGCGCCGGCCGGCAATTGCCGCATGGCGAATTCGAGCGTCGCGATCAGCGGCATCACGAAATAGATCGTGGCGAGCACGATGATGAGCCAGCCGACGAGCGTCTTCGGCCTCATCGAACCCACCTCTCGCTCCAGTTTCGCAGCAGGATATAGCCGCCGCTCGTGATGGTGGTGATGATGACCATGCCGAGCGCGATGGCGTAGCCGAGGCCGGGATTGTTGAGCACATCGCCGCGAATCTGCGCGAAGAGCTGGATCGGCACGATCGTCAGCGAAGAGCCGGTCAGCGCATAGGCCGTCGCGACCGCGCCAAAGGCGTTGGCGAAGAGCAATAATGTGGAGCCCAGGATGCTCGGCCACAACACGGGCAGCGCGACATGACGCCAATAGTGGTAATTCGTGCCGCCGAGCACGGCCGTCGCCTCTCTCCACTCGCGCTTCAGGCCTTCGAGCGCCGGCACGAAGACCAGCACCATCAGCGGGATCTGGAAATAGAGATAGACGATCGAGAGGCCGGCAAAGGTGTAGAGGTTGAAGCCGGTCGCGTTGAAATTGACGCCGAACCAGTCGCGCAGGATGAAGGCGACGAGGCCGACGCGTCCCAGCGTCGCGATGAAGGCGAAGGCCAGCGGCACGCCAGCGAAATTCGAGGCGACGCCGGCGAACGTCATCACAGCGCCGCGCACCCAGGAGGGCAGGCCGCCAAGGATGATCGCGTAGGCGATGAAGAAACCGAAAAACGCGCCGCCGATCGCAGAGACCGCGCTGATCTCGATGCTGAGCCAGAAGGATTTGACGATCGAGGGTTGCCGGAAGATCTCGGCGAGATTGTCGACGGTGATGCTCCCGTCTCGCGCCTCGAAGGCGCGGATGAGCAGGAGCGCAGTCGGCAGGATCAGGAACAGCACCGCGAAAATGGCGAAAGGCGCCATGCCGAACACGGCCCAGTTGAAGGCGCCGCGACTGTTCGCGTCGACATTCGCCAGCGGCGGCGTCGTTGCAGTTGTGCTCATCAAAGGCCGATCAGAACGGGGATGTGAGCAGCATCGGGCTTTGCTCACGCAAGCCCGACGCTATTTCGCGGGACGCGCGCCTACAAGGCGCGCGCCAGCCAAAACTCACTTGACGGCCGCGCCGACGACGCTGTCCCAGCCTTTGGTGATGTCGGTTTTCGCCGAGTCCTGCTCGGCGAGCGTCGGGAAGACCGCCTTATCGTAGGCCGCCGCCGGCGGCAGCTTGGCGAGAAGGTCGGCCGGGATCTTCTTGTTGTCGGCGAGATCCTTGAAGCGGATCGGGTGGCAATAACCTTTCAGCCAGCCGATCTGACCCTCATCCGAGTAAAGATATTCCATCCAGAGTTTGGCGGCGTTGGGATGCGGCGCATAGGCGCTGATCGCCTGCACATAGACGCCGGCGACGACGCCCGAGGCCGGGACGACGACATCGATACTGGTGCCCTTGCCATTGTCGCGGTCCGCGAGCGCGTTGTAGTCCCAGCGGATGATGATCGGGGTGGCGCCTTGCGTCAGCGAGGCGATCTTGCCCACGACCGGAACGAAATTGCCCTTCTTGTTCAGCTCGGAGAAGAACTTCAGGCCCTCGGCGGCGGCTTTCGCAGCATCGCCCTTGGCGGCGGAGAGGCCCGCGGCGTAGACGCCCTGAATCGCCTGGTTCGCCGTGCGCGGATCGCCCGCCAGCGCAACCGAATTGGCGTATTCCGGCTTCAGCAGATCGACCCAGTCCGCCGGCGAGGTCTTGATGATGTCCTTGTTCACCTCGAAGGCGAGAACGCCATAGTAGTCGCCATACCAGAAGCCTTCCGCATCCTTGGCGCTGTCGGGGATCGAAGCCCAGGTCGAGACCTTGTAGGGCTGGATCAGGCCGTCTTTCTTCGCGGTCGGGCCGAAGGAGAGGCCGACATCGATCACGTCGGGCGCCTGCGGGCCGGTATTGCCCTTGTTCGCCCTGATCGCCTCGATCTCGTCGCCTGAGCCGGCGTCCGGATTCAACTCATTGACGGTCAGCCCGTATTTCGCCTTGAACGCCGCGATCATCGGGCCGTAGCCGCACCAGTCATGGGGCAGCGCGATGACGGTGAGCTGGCCTTCCTTCTTGGCCGCGGCGATCAGCTCGGCAGAGGGCTCCGCGAAGGCCGGGGACATGCCGGCAAGGATGAGCGACGCCGATACCGTCGCCATCAGGCTCTGTTTGAGAAAGGTCTTCATCTGCGGTCATCTCCCCTGTGAACACATGACAAGCTGCCCTATTGGTCAGGTTTAACAGATTTGTGTCTGTGTTCCACAGCCACGGTTTCCCGAGGGAGGCCGGTCGCTGATTCCGATTTGAGGTCGGCGCGTGGCGAGCCCAGGCCTGCTCGATCCGGCGGGGAACGACCCAGGCCAAGGTGGAGTGGGCCGCCCGGAGCGAATGTCGCAGATGCGATCGGCGCGGCGCAATGCATTCGCTCTATCGCCGCAATAACAGGGTTATCGCCCGCCGTCAGAACTTCTGCGAGCCGATTGGCGACGAGAAACCTGGTTGAGCTGGAGCAGTGGGCGACCTTCTAAAGGTCGCCCACACGCACAATCGCCCCGACTCCGAGAACAGGTTTGCTCTTTGCGCCGCCGGCGCCGGCGTCGCCTGAACGGGGACCGACGATTGCTATGCCGGCAGGACGACCACCTTCGTCTTGACCGGCGTGCGGTTATAGAGGTGGATCATGTCCTGACTGAGCAGGCCGACACAGCCGCTGGTGATGCCCGAGCCGATCGATTCAGGATCGCTGCTGGCGTAGATCGTATAGAGCGTGTAACGGCCGTCTTGATAGAGATGAAGCGTGCGGGCGCCGAGCGGATTGTCGAGGCCGCCCGGCATGCCGCGGGCGTATTTGGCCGCCTCAGGCTGGCGCTTGATCATTTCCGCGGGCGGCGTCCAGGTCGCCCATTCGGATTTCCGCCCGACATAGGCGTCACCGCTCCACCGGAAACCGTCGCGGCCGACATTGGCGCCATAGCGGGTGGCGGATCCGTCATCCTCGATGCGATAGACATAGTAATTGCCGGGATCGACGATGACCGTGCCGGGCGCTTCCCTGGTGTCGTAGCGAACGGTCCGACGAAAATATTTCGGATCGACCTTGGTGACATCGACCGCGGGGATCGGGAATTTCTCATCGGGCACGGGCCCGTAGACCCTCTCCGCCTCGGCGAGGCTCATGCCGTCTGTCGCGCAACCGGCCAGCCCGAGCGCGCCGAGACTGACAGCCGAGCCGACAAGAAGCGACCGGCGGTTGAGAAATCCCTCGCGACGCTCGGGCAAGGCGACCTCGTTCATCTCGCCGGCATCGGCGTGTCCATTACGCATAATCATGACTCCGAACTTCCCATATTCTGTCGCCGGACGAGTTAATATTTCTGCACGCCTGCCGAGCGTCTTGCTGCGCCGAGATTGCCGGCCCATGGCTCGACTGGCAAGCTCGGGATTTTTGCTGCGCGGCGTTCGCGATGCGTCGCGACATCGCGACGCTGTGGTGATTTCGACGGCATTCTATGGCGAGATTTTGTCGACGCCGCTGACGCGCGATGTCGCTATTCCACTCTGCGTCGGTGGTCGGCCTCCGAATCCGGCCTCATTCAATTGGCTGAATTCTTGAAGCCGTGCGAGGTGCCGATCAGCACGACGTTTGTCAGAGCGCGCCATTTGCGCTCGCGCAAGGCGCGTAGCGCCGTAAGGGAGGCGGCCGCAGAAGATTCGAGATAAACGCCGTTTCGGGCGAGACGCTCCACATCGCGCAACGCCTGGTCTGAGTCGACGGCTGCCACGGTTCCTCCCGAGCGCTCGACAGCAAGCTGGCTTTGATATGTCACGGTGACGCCGCCAATTGAGGAGAGCGCTGTCGCTCCTTCAAAATGACTTCGATAATCGGCGCCCGCCATGACTTTTTCCAGTCGCGCAAACGGTTCGGCAGCGACCAGCCTGGGAATGCGGGGGAGAATTCCTTCCGCCATAAGCTCATGGAAGCCCTGATAAAGGCCCCACAAAAGATCTCCCCGGGCTGTCGGAACGATGATTGTATCAGCGGCCGCCGAAAGCGGAGTTTCCGCGAGCTCATACGCCAGAGTGCGATATCCTGAAACACCGAAGGGCTCGCTTCCAACGGGGGGATCAAGATAATTGGTCGCTGACATCCAGCCCATGGACTTGACTTTGTCCTTGATCAACCGCCAGCGTTCGAGCGGGTCGTCGACGATCGTCACTGTTGCGCCCATCGCTTCGATCGCGTTGCGCCAGGCCGAACTGATCTTGTTTGTGGCGACAATGACGCATCGAATTCCTGCAGCAGCAGCATAGGCGGCAAGCGACACGCCAGCGTTGCCGCTGGAAGCGGCGACGACACTTGATGCGCCGCGATCCAGAGCGCGCGCGATGAATTGCGCGCTCATGCGATCTTTATGCGAGCCGGTCGGATTTGCGCCTTCAAGCTTGATGTGAAGGTTCGCGACGCCAAACTCCGCCGCAAGGCGTGGCAGACTGACCAGCGGCGTATCGCCTTCGCCGAGAGAAATGAAATCGCGATACGGCAACCGCTCTGCGAATCGCCGCATGCCGCGCTTCGAAGGAAGGGCGTCAATCCGCGGCAGCGGGCTGAAAGCCGCAGCGACGCTCGCGGGATAGCCTCGCTCCAGACAAATTGGACATCCTTCCGGATAGTCGGCGGTGGGAAAATCTGCGCCGCAGCGAATACAGCGAAAGCCGGCAAATCTCGGATTCAGAGATGCGGCCGGCGCATCCTTGCGAATCGCGCCGTCGCCAGCGTCCGCCGGCGTTTCGGTCGCTGTGTGCAGCCCCGCATCAGGCATGCAGCACGCATTCGAGGAAGCGGACGGCCTCAGGCGTTCGCGGATTTGAAAAGAAGTCGCAAGGCGCGGCTCGCTCGCACAGGCAGCCGTCCGTCAGGAAAATCACCTGATCGGCGACGTTGCGCGCGAACCCCATTTCGTGCGTGACGCAGACCATCGTCATTCCCGATCGCGCCAGATCCTTCATGACGTCGAGGACCTCTTTGACCATTTCAGGATCGAGGGACGAAGTCGGCTCGTCGAACAGCATCACCTTCGGGTCCATCGCCAGCGCGCGCGCGATCGCGACGCGCTGTTGCTGTCCGCCGGACAGTTCGTGTGGGTATCGATCGCCGACCGATCGCAACGCGACGCGGTTGAGCAGCGCGTCGGCGCGCTGCAACGCTTCTCGCCTGGGCGTCTTGCGCAGCACGGTCGGGCCGAGCGCGATATTCTCCAGCGCGGTCAGGTGCGGGAACAGATTGAAATCCTGAAACACCATGCCGGCGAGCGCGCCCATGCGACTGCGTCGATCCGCGTTTGCGGCCACGTCGACGCCGTCCAGCAGAATCTGACCGGACTGAAATTCCTCAAGGCCATTGATGCAGCGGAGAAGAGTTGACTTTCCGCAGCCGGACGGGCCGCACAGGACCACGCATTGGCCGGGCTGGACGCCGAACGCCACATCCATGAGGACTTGTCGGGGCCCATACCACTTGCTGACCTGGTCAACGGAGATCAGAGGCGTTGATTGCATGATCTTCAACCCGCTCGCTCGAGCCCGCGAGCGCCGGCGGTGTTGCGCTCGATTTTTTGTCCCCACCTCGACAGACAGAAGCAGACGATCCAGTAAATCAGGGCGACGAACGCATATCCCTCGATCGGAGAGCCGAGCCATTTCGGATCTGACAGCGCCGCCGTGACGATATTGATGAAGTCGAACAGGCCGACGACCATCACATAGCTCGTGTCCTTGACCAGCGCGATCGCGGTGTTGATGACCCCCGGCAGGACTTTTCCAAGCGCTTGCGGCAGCAGGATGTAGCGCTGCGTCCTCCAATATCCGAAACCGATCGCGCGAGCGGCGCGGATTTGGCCGATTGGGATCGCCTGCAGACCGCCGCGCACGACTTCCGCGAGATAAGCAGCGGTATAGACAGTCAGCGCCGTGGTCGCCATCTCGAAGCGCCCGACCGTAACGCCCGGCGGAAGCGCAAGCGGCAACAGAATGACGGCCAGGAACAGGATGGCGACAAGAGGAAGGCCGCGCCAGAGCTCGATGAACATTGTGCAAAGCCCGCTGATGACAGGCATTTCTGAACGGCGTCCCAACGCCAGCAACACCGCGATCGGCAGCGATGCGACGAAACTCGTAGACGCGATCATCCAGGTGAGGCTCAGGCCACCCCATTTGTCGGAGCCGACGGCGGTCATTCCAGGCGCCCAGCCCGCGAGCAGAGCCAGACTGATCATGGGCGAAGTCAACAGCGCCAGACCGACGAACGCCTGTTGGCGAGGAAACGGTCGAATCGAAGCGATCAGGAACAATACGAGGGGAAGAAGCAGCGCCGTCGCCGGGCGCCAACGTTCGCCAGCGGGATAGAATCCGAACATGAACTGATCCATGCGCGCGAGAACGAACGCCCAGCACGCGCCTCCCGCGGCGCAACCGGCGCGATCCGAAGCGACCCACGTCGCTTTCACCAACGCCCAGTCGAGAATGCGCCAGCCAATCCACAGCGCGACGACGACAAAGGCGAGGGTAAGAGTCACCTGCCAGGCCGATCCAAACCGGATTTGACGCAGCCGCCTCAGATGGTCACGCGTCGTGATGTCGACGGTTGGAAGCGCGGCTTGCGAACTCATATCACCGCTCCACAAGCGCCATACGACGGTTGAACCAGGAGGTGAAAGCGGCGATCGCTCCGCCAAGCGCCAGGTAGATCGCCATTGTAATCGTGACGATTTCGATCGCCCGTCCGGTCTGATTCAGGCTTGTTCCGAGAAACACGTTCACCAAATCCGGATAGCCGATGACGGTCGCCAATGACGACGCCTTCAGCAGATGCGAATACTGGTTGGCGAGCGGTGGAATAATCACTCGCAACGCCTGCGGCAGAATGATCAGCCGCATGAGCAGGCCCGATGGCAAGCCGAGCGCCGCTGCGGCTTCGCGTTGCCCGCGGCTGACCGACTCGATTCCGGCGCGGACAATCTCGGCGATGAAGGCTGCGTTATAAATAATCAACGCCGAGGCGAGCGCGACGAACTCGGGAACAAGCGTCAAGCCGTCTCTGAAGTTGAAGCCGGCCAACGTCGGTTTGCGCCAGTCAAGCGCGAATACTGCAACGAACAGCTCGGCCGCCAGGAATGCGCAAAGCGAGATCGCAACGGTCCGCCTGGTCGAGATCGCCAGGTTGCGATGCATCCAGGTTGCGAGCAGCGCCGCGCAGGTCGCAATCACGGCCAGAAACAGAATGAATGGAACGGCGAGATTTCCGCTGGCCATGCTCGGCAAGACGAGTCCGCGATTGTTGAGGTAAATCCAATCGCCGAGGCTCAGGCTCTCGCGGACTGGCGGGAGGCGGTTGATGAGGAGCTGATGCGAGAAGAGAACCAGGACGAGCAAAGGAATATTGCGCAGGAGTTCGACGTAAGCCCGCGCCGCCGCCGCGGTCGGCGCATGTCGCGCGACGCGGGCGACGCCGATCACGACGCCGAGCAGGGTGGCGAGGATCAGTGCGACGCCAGCGACGAGCAACGTATTGGTGAGCCCGACAAGCAGCGCCCGGGCGTAGCTGTCAGTCTCGCTAAATGGAATAACGGAAAAGCCGATTCCGAACCCAGCTTCACGCCAAAGAAAATCGAAGCCGGAGACCAGGCCGCGCGCCTTCAAATTCAACGACACGTTGTGGGCGAAGTAAGCGATGGCGGAGGCGACGCAGAACAGTGCTGCAGCTTGCGCCAGCACCGCCGCTGCCGTCTGGCGCCGGTATGGCGTCCGACGCTTCGCGTCCGAGCGTTGGGCGCTCGCCTCCAACGTCGCTTCAATCACAGCCATTCTAATGCTCTACTGATGGCTGCCATCAGTCTCAGCGCATCGGCGGCGCATAGATGAGTCCGCCATTCTTCCAGAGTTCATTTTGACCGCGCGCAAGTTTGATGCGGCTGTCCGCGCCAAGATTGCGATTATAAATCTCGCCATAGTTGCCGGCCGCGGAGATAACCTTGACGGCCCAGTCGTTGGCGAGTCCCAATTTGGAGCCGAATTCACCTGTTTTCCCAAGAAGTCTTTGCACCTCAGGATTGTCAGAACCGGATGCCTGTTCGATGACGTTCGCTCTCGTGACGCCAAACTCTTCGGCGATGACGAGGGCGTAGAAGGTCCAGGCGACGATGTCGCGAAAGCGCGCGTCATCCTGGCGCACGACCGGTCCAGTCGGTTCTTTTGAGACGACGTCCGGCAGAATGACGTAGTCATCGGGTTTGGGAAGGGCCGAGCGATTCGCCGCCAGGCCGCCCCGTTCGTTGGAGTAGGCGTCGCAACGATTGGCTTCCAGATTGGCGATATTCTGCTCCCGGCCGCTGGCGACGATCGGGATATATTTGAGCTTGTGGGCGCGGAAGAAGTCCGCGAGATTCAACTCGGTCGTCGAGCCTCCGGTGACGCAGATCGAGGCTCCATCGAGGTCCTTGGCGGCTTTCACGCCGAGCGATTTGCGCACCATGAAGCCTTGGCCGTCATGCAAATAGACGACTGGCCAATCAAATCTCAGCTCTACGTCGCGAGTGAAGGTCCATGTCGCTGTCCGCGCCAGGAGATCGACGCTGCCGGAGGTCAACGCCGCAAAAGCGTTCTTGAATTCAAGCGGCGCAAATTTGACGCGATCGGGATTGCCGAGAATCGCTGCGGCGAGAGCGCGGCAATAATCCACTTCCAGCCCTGCCCAGGCGCCCTTGTCGTCAAGCGTGCTGAGTCCCGGCGATCCGCCGGTGCTGGTTCCGCAAATCAGGTCTCCGCGCGATTTGATCGCGCCGACCGTATCTGTCTGGGCGACGCCGGGGCTCGCCCACGCCAGGATCGCGCAAAGCCCCAGCAACGCGGATTTCGACGTGGTGCTCATGCTGGATCCCCCTTTGTGTTTGTGATGAACGGTCCAATCATGGAGCCGGTTGGACCAGTCGATTGGTTGCTTTGCCAATCTCCTCAAACCCCGCGGAGCGCTGCGAAGGCGCGCTCCAAGTCGATGATAAGATCTCCAGCGTCTTCGAGACCGGCATGGAAGCGCAGAAGAAATCCGCGCTCCGTCCATGGCCGCGCCGTGCGCGCTTTTTGCGGATAGCCCGGGACGATCAGGCTCTCAAACCCACCCCAGCTCGAACCGATCTTGAACAGGCGGCAACGCTCGATCATGCAAGCGATAGCGTCGCGTGAATCGGATCGCAGCAGCACGCCAAACAATCCCGAAGCTCCCTTGAAGTCGCGGCGCCAGATTTCGTGGCCGGGATCGTCCGGAAGAGAGGGATGCAGAACCCGCGCGACTTCGGGGCGGCCCTCCAGCCAACGCGCGAGCGCCAAGCCGTTGGCCTGATGGCGCTCCATGCGCACCGCCAGCGATCGCATGCCGCGCAACACCAGATAGCAATCGTCAGGCGCGGCGTTGCTGCCGAAGCGGCCGGCGATATCCTTTATGGCCTTGAAGAGTGCTTCGTCCCTGGTCGTGACGGCTCCGAGCAGCACATCGGAATGGCCGGACAGATATTTTGTGGCTGGCTGAATCGAAACATCCACGCCTAGCTGCAACGGTTTGCAATAGAGCGGCGACGCCCAGGAATTGTCGATGAGGGTGACGATCCCGCGCCGACGGGCGATCGAAGCGATGGCCGGAACGTCCTGAACCTCGAAAGTCAGCGAACCCGGCGATTCCATATAGATCGCCCGCGTATTCGGTCGGATGAGCGCTTCTACGCCCGCTCCGATTGTCGGATCGTAGTAACTCGTCTCGACGCCGAATTTGGCGAGCGTCGTGTCGCAGAATGTGCGCGTGTTCTGATAGGCGCTGTCAGCGACAAGCACATGATCGCCGCGTTGCAGAATAGCCGTGAGGGCGAGCGCGATGGCTGCGGTGCCCGAGCCCGTCAAAACGGTCCTCGATCCGCCCTCCAGTTCAGCGATTGCAGCGGACAGCGCGTGCGCTGTGGACGTGCCGTAAAGGCCGTAGCTGACGCCATCGTAAAAGAGTTCCTTGCGACGATCATACGCCTCCATCGTATCGAATATGATGGTCGACGCGCGCATGATCGGCGGGTTGACGGCGCCCTGCTGATGTCGCGGGTCCCGGCCGGCGTGAATCAGTAAGGTGTCGTCCCGCAGAGCTTCGCGCGTCGGGCTTCCGATCGAGATCGCTGCGGTCACTCAAAGTCTCCAAAGCAGCCGGCCCTAGTCGCTCGATTGACGAGAGCCGGCTCATTCACACGTCATCGCGGACATCGCTCAAGCTAGTTCCCCGGCCCATGCTAAACCATGGCCGGGAACTGGCTAATCGATCCGTTTTTGTTATGATCTGCCGATGAACCTGCGGGACATCGATATATTTCACGCCATCATGACGGCGGGGGGCGCAGGCAGCGCCGCCGAACTGCTCGGCATTTCCCAACCCGCGGTAAGCAGGTCGCTCGCCCATCTCGAGCGTGAACTGGGATTCAAGCTGTTCGATCGCGTGAAGGGGCGGCTCGTCCCGACGCGGGAAGGCCTGCTGTTCCACGCGGATGTGCGCGCCAGCTTCGTTGGGCTTGATCGATTGAAGCAGCGCGCCGCGCAAATTCGCGAAGTCGGCGCCGGCACGCTTAACGTCGCGAGTCTATCGGCGCTCGGGCACGGACTCGTGCCTCGGGCGATTGCGGCGTTTGCGCTACGACATCCGAATGTGCGGGTGGGCTACGAGGTTCGGACGTCCAATGTGGTGCGCGATCTCGTTGCTTCCGGCCGTGCGGACATCGGTCTCGCCGCCGATCAGATCGATACAGGCGGCGTGCTCCACACGGTTTTTGCGACGCCGCGTGCGGTTTGCGTGATGCCGGCGCGTCACCGTTTGGCGAGTCGGGAAATTGTGCGGCCTGTCGATCTGGCCAATGAACCGCTCATTGCTCTTTCACCTGAAGATACGGTTCGTCAGGCCATGGATCGGCTGCTCGCCGAACACCGGATCACCCCGCAAATTGCGGTCGAGACGCCATACGGCGTCACAATCGCGATCCTTGCGTCGCTCGGCATGGGCGTTGGCCTTGTCAATCCCCTTGCAATCGCCGACCGCGCGACCCGCGGCATCGTCACGCGGCCGTTCGAGCCGGCGCTCCATTTCCGCGCTCTCCTTCTAAGACCGCCGGATGGCGTCAATTCCAACATCGTCGACGACTTCGTGAAAGCTCTGTTTGCGGCGCGCAACAGCCTCGGTCGGCCGGCGAAATAGATTCCAGGACGCTTCGGGTTAACATCAGGCTGGAGCCGCGCCGCTCCGATTGCAAGCGTCGACTCTCGACGAGCGGCTTCCCCTGGCTCCTCTTGATCTTTGTCAACCCGCTGCTCTGCGGACGTCGCAATACATTTATCAACGCGCGACGGTTGACGCGGATGTCGCCGCTCTCCGATCCACCAAACGAAGGCGGTTGCTGTCTGCTGGCGGCAAATTGGCGGCGACTTTACGCCGCCCGACGCCACCACCGTCTCGCCACAGGCGGCCGGTATGCTTTCGTTCGGCATCCGCAGCATGCGGCTTTCATTGTCATGATGACGGGCTTCCTGCTGCAGCGACCGACGCGCTTACGCTTGCCATACGCCCGGTGCTGATTTGGGTCTATGTGCGGCTCGCCAAGCGCGAGGAAGCAGCGGCGCGATCCGGGTTCGCCGCCGCATGGCGCGGAGGTCGTGACTCGACGAGAAGCGCGGTTCGTGGAGAATTTTATCTTGGCTGACGGCGACGCAAACGCGCACCACCATCATCATCACGAGCGCAACGCTCTCGTCGAACCACAAAGCGCGTCCGGTTCAATCTACACCTGTCCGATGCATCCCCAGATCCGGCGGGCAGGTCCGGGCTTCTGCCCGATCTGCGGCATGGCCCTCGAGCCTGAAGTGACGACCGTCGAGACAGGCCCCAGCGACGAACTCGTGGACATGACGCGGCGGCTCTGGATCGCCCTCGTCTTGTCGCTGCCTGTTCTCGCGCTCGAGATGGGAAGTCATCTCATCGACCTCCATATGCTGCTCGAACCGCAGTTCTCCAACTGGATTCAGCTTACTCTCGCCACTCCGGTGGTTCTATGGACGGGTTGGCCGTTTTTTGCGCGCGCCGGGGCTTCGCTCGTCAACCGCAGTCTCAACATGTTCACGCTGATCGCCATGGGAACCGGCGTCGCCTGGGCCTACAGCGTTGTGGCGACTGCCTTCCCAGGCGTCTTTCCGGCGAATATGCGTGCCGCTGACGGGTCGGTTGCGGTCTATTTCGAAGCCGCTGCAGTCATCACCGTACTGGTTCTGCTCGGCCAGGTGCTCGAGTTGCGCGCGCGAGAACAGACAGGCGGCGCCATTCGGGCCTTGCTTGATCTTGCGCCCAAGACGGCGCGGCGCGTTCGCAATGACGGCTCGGACGAAGAAGTCGCCCTGGATGCGATCACGGCCGGCGATCGGCTCCGCGTTCGGCCAGGCGAAAAAGTGCCGGTCGACGGCGAACTGCTTGAAGGACGCAGCTCCGTCGATGAATCCATGATCACAGGCGAGGCCATGCCGGTGACCAAGCAGGTCGGCGCAAGGCTGATCGGCGGCGCCCTCAACCAAAGCGGCGGCTTCGTTATGCGGGCGGACAAAGTCGGTCGAGACACGGTGCTGTCCCGGATCGTCCACATGGTGGCGGAGGCGCAGCGATCGCGCGCGCCGATCCAGCGGCTTGCGGATCAGGTTTCGGGCTGGTTCGTGCCTGTGGTCATTGCAATCGCGGTCGCGGCCTTCGCAGCCTGGAGCGCGTGGGGGCCGGAGCCGCGATTGTCCCACGGTCTTGTCGCCGCGGTCGCAGTTTTGATCATCGCATGCCCCTGCGCGCTTGGGCTTGCAACGCCGATGTCGATCATGGTCGGCGTCGGTCGCGGCGCTCGGCTCGGCGTGCTCATCAAGAACGCCGATGCGCTGGAGCGCTTCGAGAAAATCGACACGCTTGTCGTCGACAAGACAGGCACGCTGACCGAAGGCAAACCGAAAGTTACGGCGATCAAGGCCGTGGACGGCGTTGTGGACAATGAATTGCTCCGGCTCGCGGCCAGTCTGGAACGGGCCAGCGAGCATCCGCTGGCGATGGCGATCGTCACTGCCGCGAAGGAGAGAAACATACCGCTTGGCGAGGCGGAGGATTTCGATAGCCCCGTCGGTAAAGGGGTGGTTGGCGCCGTTGATGGACGAAAACTCGTCATCGGAAGCCATCAGATCATGTCTGAGGCGAAGATCGACTTCGAAATATTCACCGCTGAAGCCGAGACGCTCCGCCGGGAAGGCGCGACCGTGATCTATGTCGCCATCGACGGAAAGATCGCGGGCCTCATCGCCATTGCGGACCCTATCAAACCAACGACGCCGGCCGCAGTCGACGCCCTGCGAAGATCGGGCGTGCGCATCGTCATGCTGACAGGCGACAATCGCACGACGGCTGAAGCCGTGGCGCGCAAGCTGGGCATCGATGAGGTGGAGGCCGAAGTCCTTCCAGAGGAAAAGGGAAAAGTCATCACCCGTTTACGCCGGGAAGGGCGCATCGTCGCCATGGCCGGCGATGGCGTCAACGATGCTCCTGCGCTTGCGGCTTCGGATGTTGGCGTCGCCATGGGGGGCGGCACTGATGTCGCAATCGAGAGCGCTGGAGTGACCCTGCTGAAAGGGGACTTGGGAGGTATCGCGCGAGCGCGCCAGCTCAGCCGCGCGACCATGAGCAACATCCGCCAAAACCTGTTTTTCGCCTTCATTTACAACGCTGCAGGCGTCCCGATCGCGGCTGGAGTTCTCTACCCCTGGTTCGGCGTGCTGTTGTCGCCCGTCATCGCCGCCGCGGCGATGGCGCTATCGTCGGTCAGCGTGGTCGGCAATTCGCTCAGATTGCGCCGCGCGTCATTGGAGCAATAGTGTGGATGATCGAGAAGCGTGACCATTTTAGTTTCTTTGTCTTAGGCGGAGACCTCTACCGCGCCCTGACGAAAATCGCCGGCCACCCGCATGTCCGGACGTTGATCGTATCGGCGAAAGCTCAGCTTGATCGCTTCCACTATCTCTCGCTGGAGCAACAGGCTGGCTGCGCGTGATCTTTGCGCAGCATGAAGAACTTGTCGCGCGCGTCATCACCGGAGATTCGCAAGGCGCGGCGTCCGTCATGGCGAGGCGCCTTCGCATAGCGTTTGCGGCGATCGACCGCATCGAATTCGAGCAATCCGAGATCGTCGCCCCCGTCGACCTGGCCGACGCTGAACTCCGGCAGATTCAGGCACGCATCCTTTGCGCTCCTGGACGCGTCGATGAAGGCCTCGATGCCCTATGTTCACATCATATTTCCGATTTGCCTGGACATCGGGTGCGACGAAGCGATCCTGCGCGAGTGAAGCTCGTTGTGCGGCGATCTCATCGCGTGATTGTGCGATGGGCGCCTGGCGAAAGCGCTGAGGCGGGCGACTGGACGGCGATAACTGGCGTCAAGCGCAGCCGGCCCGGGTCTATTCTGATCGAAGCGTTAGCGTTCGCTTTCGATAACATCGATCATCTGCTTGGGCGAATGACCACGCAAATCTGGAAGCAGGCGCGGGTGTCCGCTTTCGTCGATCAACGCCATCGATCGCAAGGCCGCGCTCTGCTTGTGATCGCACACGCGCAGAGGCAAATTGACAGATTCAAGAGAGTTGAGGGCAGCGCTTTTCGCCGCCTCGTTCTCCCCCTTGGGAGCGCGCCGAATTTGCTTGGCCTGAGTTTCGCCGCCATTTGCGCTACATCGCCCGGATTTCCGTCGTGGAGGCCGCGGCGATCAGCAAAAGTTTTCAACAATCCGTCACGTAACTGTTAAGGATGGCCTCTTTAGTCGCGCCCTCGCGGCGCTCGCCGGTTCTGGCGCGCGGCATCCGGTTTGAACTCGCGCTTGGAGATCGGCC